>DASVHT010000457.1:0-4828 GCA_036382455.1 Dermatophilaceae bacterium | reverse complement strand
TTTCATACTTCCTGCTGAACTACCCGCACAGGGCGCAGGTCGCCGGCTGGACCTCGCCGATGATCTGGGTGCTCGCCGGCAGCGCAACGGCCGGAGTAGCCGCCCAGGCCCTGGTGCTGGTCGTGCCTCTGTGGCGATCCGGGTTCCGGTTCAGGCCGAGGTGGGGTTTTCGGGGCGTCGGTCTGGGCACGGCGTCCACGGTGGCACTGTGGACGTTCGGCGCCCTGGTGGTTTCCACGGCGGGATTCATCGTCACCTCCCAGGTCCTGACCTACGCCGGCAAGGCCGGAGCAACGGCCCACGTGGTGGTGCCAGGCAAGATCTCGTACACCAACGCGTTTCTCATCTTCATGCTCCCGCACTCACTGGTGACCGTCTCGCTGGTCACTGCGCTGTTCACCCGCATGTCCAGAGCCGCCCACGCCGGTGACCTCGGCGAGGTCCGTTCCGACGTCACCAAAGGCATGCGCCTGACGGCCGTGGCTACCATCCCAGCAACCGTGGGTGCGCTCGTCCTCGGCTTCGCCGCAACCGCCACCCTCTTCCAGGGCAACACCGAGGCCGAGACCCGGGGCATCGCCACCGTGATGATGGCGATGATGTTCGGACTGGTGCCCTTCGGGATCCTCTACCTGCTTCAGCGCGTCTTCTACTCCTTCGAGGACGCGAGGACGCCGTTCAGGATGCAGATCGTGGTCACCGGCGTCGCGACGATCGCCAACCTGGCCTCCCTGATGCTGCCGCTGCCCTGGATCGCCGTTGGCGTGGGCGCCGGTCAGGCACTCAGCAACCTGGCCGGCATGGCAGTCGGTCTGGTCCTGGTACGGCGCCGCCTCGAGGGCCTGCCCTTGCGTGATGTCGCTCGCACCTATGTCCGTCTCGGTGTCGCATCGGTGCTTGCCGCCGCCGCGGCATACCTCGTGCTCCAGGGTGTGGGACAGGTTCTCCACGGGAAGCTGTACAACCCTGTTGCCCTGCTGTCCGGCGCCCTGGTGTTCGCCGCGATCTACGTCGTCGTGGCGCGCAGACTGCGCGTTCGCGAGATCGACGACCTGGTCCAGCCTGTTCTGGAGCGGGTGCGCCGAGTCCTTCCGGGACGCTGAGCGCACCCTAGGATGGGGACTCGAACGCGAACCAGGTGCGCGGCGGACAAGGAGTGAGGGTGCAAGGCGTAGGCCCAGGAACGATCCTCGGAGGTCGCTACTCGCTGCGCCGGCGCCTCAGGCAGGGGCGCGACATCGAGCGCTGGTCCGCCCACGACACCACGCTCGCTCGCGATATCGCGCTGACGATCGTCGATGCCGAGCACCCGAACCGCGCCGGCGTCCTCGATGCCGCCCGGCGTGCCGCAGGGGTCGAGGACACCAGGCTGGTACGCATCCTGGACGTCGGCACCCAGGACGGCAACTCCTACTTCGTCGAGGAGGGGATGGACGACGCGCAGTCCCTGGCCGAGATCCTGCGCCTGGGTCCGCTGCCCGCCGAAGAGGCCCGTCGCATCGTCGGCGAGGTCGCCAGCGGCCTCGAGACCGCCCGGCAGCGCGGCCTGCACCACCTACGCCTGACGCCCCACCTGGTGCTGCGCACCCCCGACGGCGCGATCAGGATCAGCGGCGTTGCCGTCGCCGCGGCGATCGACGACGCCCAGGAGCCGGACCCGGCAGCAGCGTCGCGCCGAGATGCGGTCTGTGTGGTTGCGGTTGCCTACGCAGCCCTCACGAGTCGATGGCCTCTCGAGGAGGAGGTTCCCGGTATCGAGCCCGCACCGCGGGTGGTCGGCGGAGTGGCAGCACCCTCCGAGATCGCCGCCGGGGTCCCCGCGGATCTCGATGCTCTATGTCGCATGACCCTCAACGAGGACACGGGTCCGTTGACGCCGGGCGACTTCGCCAGCCAGATTGCCCCTTGGTCGCGTGGGCAGGTCCACCGCGTCGAAGTCGACCAGACGATCGCCATTGACACCCATGACCTTCCAGGCCAGGACCTGGCCTCCCAAGACCTCGCAGGCGGGGATCGGTCGCTCGGATCCACAGAAGCCCTGCCCCGGGCCGACGGCTCGGCCCCCGAGACCGAACCCAGCGCCGGCGAAAAGGTCGCTGCGGTCGGTGCGGCCGCGACCAAGGTCGTCGATGCTGTCGTTGCGGAGGCGGGCGCCGCAGCTACCGTTGTCGTCGGCAAGGTCGGCTCCTTCGCCAGGGCGGCGGCCGACAAGGCTGGCAGCGCCGGACCGGCTCGCGCAGATACCCCTTTCAGAGATGAACGGATGACCCTGCGAGAGGCGCTCTCCACCCACTCCGAGGATCTCGAGCCACCACTGCCCCTGCTCCCGGCCTCGACCGCGGAGGCTCCCAGCCGTGACCAGTCCAAGCTGGTCGTGATGATCGTTGCCACCTTCGTGGCGTTGTCACTGCTCGTGGCCTACTGCAACACGCGCACCCTGGGGCAGGGCATCACCTTGCCCGGCTCAACGCCGAAGCGCAGCGTGACCGCCAGTGCGCCACCAGTCACTCCCACACCGGGAGGCCCCACTGCGGCGCCTGCTGGTCAACCCATCGCGATCCTGTCGGCTACGGGTTTCGACCCTCAGGGCGACGGGCAGGAGAAGAACACCCAGGCCGCGCGTGTCTACGACGGCAACCCCGCTACCGCCTGGACCTCGGAGGGCTACAACTCGGCCAACTTCGGCGGCCTGGGCAAGAAGGGTGTGGGTGTGCGCCTGGACCTCGGACAGCCGACCTCGGTCAACCAGGTCACCATCGTCCTCGGCAACGGGCCCGTCGACGTCACTGTCTATGCAGCGACAAAGGACAGCCTCGATGGGGCGACGGTGATCGGCACGGCCACCGGTGCCACCGGACAGATAGTGCTCAAGGCCGCAACCGCCATGCCCTCGACCCAGTACGTGATCGTCTGGTTCACCAAGCTGGCTCCGGACGGCGGTCGCTTCCGGGCTTCGATCTCGGAGATCGCACTCAGCTGAGTGCGCACTGATGTCGCGCCTGGACGACGTGCTCGAGCTTTCCGATCGCGAGCTGCTCTCGGCACACTGCGCTGGCGACCCGGATGCTTTCGGCGAGCTGTTCCGCCGGCACCGCGACCGGATGTGGGCCCTTGCCCTGCGTACCACCCGCGACCCGGAGATCGCCGCCGACGCCGTCCAGGAAGCATTCATCGCGGCTTTCCGGCACGCCGACTCCTTCCGGGGCGAGTCCGCCGTCACGACCTGGCTGCACCGGATCGTCGTCAACTCCTGCTTGGACCGGCTGCGCCGGACCAAGCCGGTCGCTGCGCTGCCCGAGGCCGATCTGAGCGTCATGGCTGACCCCCACGACCACCACCACAGCGTCGATGTCCGGCTCGACGTCCAGGCGGCGCTCGCAAAGCTGCCAGAAGGTCAGCGGATGGCCCTGGTGCTGGTCGACATGCACGGTCTCAGCACCGCCGAGGCGGCCAGCGTGATGGGTGTCGCGGAGGGCACCATCAAGTCCCGATGCTCGCGCGGAAGAGCCGCCATGGTGCCGCTGCTCGGGCTCCCGACAACCGCCAAGAAGCCCACCGATGCCGCTCCCAAGGAACCAATGGCATCCCCCTGACGTCATACCCCCGAGGAGGCGCTTGAACGGAAATGCCAGGTCCGCCACTGACGCGTTCGTCACTGACCCGTCCCAGATTCGCCATCGAACACCATCACCGACCCACCGACCGTCTCGCAACCCAGCATCGAGGTGACCACCATGAGCAAGCCCCACCTCCCCATGGCTTCAGCCTCATCGCCTGACGACGACCCGACCGGTGTTCGCGCCCTGCTGTCCGGACTGCCCGAGCCCGACCCGATGCCGGACTACCTTGTCGCCCGGATCACTGCGAGTCTGAGCGCCGCACAGCACCAGCGCGCCGCCCGGACCTCTGACGGCCCGGTATCGCCCTTTGTCGCCAGCACACGACGTCGCCCCGGACGACTGCTGTTTGCGATGGCTGGTGCGGCGGCGGCTGTGGCTCTGGTTGCTGTTCTCGGCACCAACGTGTTGAGGACGACCCAGCCTGCAGGGTCGAACAGCCTGACTGCGGCCGCGAGCCCGTCGCACGCCCGAGTGTCCGACAGAGCCGCGACGCCGGGCACCCTCGACAAGGCGGCGGCAGGTGCCGGCTCGATCCCCCAGCTGATCCAGATCCGCAGCTCGCAGACGCGATACACGCAGGCTGACTTCGCGACCCAGGCACGGTCGCTGGGCAACGCGGTCTTCGGGCCGAGCCAGCCCAAGGCTGCCGAGTCCTCGGCAACCGAACGCGTCGACACTCCGGATGGGCTCGTTGAATGCCTGCGCGCGGTCGGCGTCGTCGGCGCAAGGACGGTCCGGGCCGACCTCGCGTACTACGAGGGGGCGCCCGCCGTGATCATCGTGGCCACCACGGACAACATACCGATGGCCTATGTCGTGGGACGTGGGTGCTCTCTCACCGACCCGGCGCTGCTCCGCCCGGCCACTCCCCTTCCCTGACCCGCCATCAGGGCATTTCGCTGACGTTGCCTCGGCGACCTGCGCGACCACGCGGAGGTTCTGGGGGCCGGGTCCGGGAGCCGCGCGCGCCACGGAACAATCCCGTCGTAGGATCGGTTGAAAGCAGCCAATACCCACCCGACATACGAGGGACAGGTCAAGCGTGAGCACCGAGGTCCGCGAGGTCATCATCATCGGCTCGGGTCCGGCTGGCTACACCGCCGGTATCTACGCGGCCCGGGCGAACCTGAGGCCGGTGGTCTTGGAGGGCTCGGTGACCGCTGGTGGGGCGTTGATGACGACCACCGAGGTCGAGAACTACCCCGGGT
>DASVHT010000456.1:0-12590 GCA_036382455.1 Dermatophilaceae bacterium | reverse complement strand
CGCCCCGTCGAGTCCTGTGGCCTTGCTCGCTGAGTTCTGCAGTGCCGCAGCCACGAACAGCACCCCGACGACAGCCAGTGCGACGCCCTTGGCCATGTAGCCGACCACCCCGGCGCGGGTGGCAAGGGTGCCGGGATGCGTCTTGAGGTCCTGGAGGAACTTCTTGGTCCAGCCCTTGACCACGTGATATCCACCCACCCCGATGACGACCAGGCCGATGAGCGAGACCAGCAGTCGTCCACCAGCGTGTTGGAGCAGGGTGGCGGTGAAGTCCGCGCTCTGCGCCTTGCTGCTGCTGGGTTGCCCGCTGGCAAAGCTGAAGCTGGTCCACGCGAGCAGCAGGTAGACGACCGCCTTGGCCATGCCCTTTGCCTTGCCCCCCATCTCGATGACGCACTGCCAGTGCGTGCCGCCAGAGCGTTGGCGAGCTGCCACAGCCCGAGGGCGAGGAACCCCAGGACGGCGACCCAGAGTGTCAACCGTCCCAGGCTGCTCCCTGCCAAGGTCTGCAGCGCGCCGGACTGGTCCGCCGACTGGCCGCTCGCCATCCAGGCGATCTGAAGGGCGATCCAGGCGATCAGGAGGTGCAGAACACCGCTAGCGCCATAGCCAACCCGCGCCCCGATCTGCACAACGGGCTGGCCCTCAACGTTCTTGGCCGCTCTGCTGACGTCACCGGGTTGCGCCATCGGACTCTCCTTTCAAAGGAGCGAGCCTACCGGCGCCAAGGGTGAGCACGCGTCGATCTCCGAGGCTTCTTGCGGACGACCCAACAGGTATCCCTGAACTGCGTGGCACCCGACGGCACGCAGAACCTTCAGCTGCTCGGGCCGTTCGACCCCCTCCCCGACGACACGCAGACCCAGATGGCGCATGAGCAACATCACCCCCTCCAGGAGGCTGCGGCTGCTCGGGTCCGTGTCGATTCCCGCGATGAAGGTCTGGTCCAGCTTCACGGAACGCAAAGGAACGCCGATCAGCTGAGTGAAACCGTTGAATCCGCTGCCGAAGTCGTCCAACGAGAAGGAGACCCCCAGACGGCTCAGGCTGGTCAACATCTCGTGTGCGGCGTCGGGGTCAGCGACCAGCGCAGACTCGGTGATCTCGAGCACGAGCTGCTGGGCGACCAGACCATGGGTCTCGAGAGCAGCCATCACCCGCTGGGGCAATGAGGGGTCCGCGAGCTCCTGCGCGCTGATGTTGACCCCGACCAACAACCTCGAGTGCCCCAGCTCGCTGGACCATCGCGCCAGCTGGGCACAGGCATGATCGAGCATCAACGATGTCAACGTGCTGATCAGGCCGGCCCGCTCGGCCACCGCCACGAAGGCGTCCGGCGGCACGTCCGCTCCCTCGTGCCTCCACCGGGCCAGAGCCTCGTAGCCAACAACCTCACCCGTGGGGACGTTCACGATCGGTTGGTACACGGCGCGGACCTGCCGTGACCGGAGGGCCTCGGCCAGCGACTGGCGCATCAACATGTCGTCACCCTCGGCCAGCCGAAGGTCGTGCGTGTACTCACGAAAGTCGTTGCGACCGCTGCGCTTGACCGCGTACATCGCAACGTCCGCCCGGCTGAGAAGGTCGTCGGCGCCAAGGGTCGCCACATCGCTATCCACCGTCGCGACGCCGACGCTCGCCGACATCGCGACGAAGCGACCGTGCCAGTGAAAGGGCGAGCGCAGTGTCTCCACGATGGCGCGGGCGACTGTGGCGGGCTCGTCGCCGTGCTCCATCAGCAGGGCGAACTCGTCACCTCCGAGCCGGGCGAGCGTGTCGGCGGCACGGACGACTCCACGCAGGCGCTGCGCAACCAGCGCCAGGATCTCATCTCCGGCGGCGTGACCCAACGTGTCATTGACTCCCTTGAAGCCGTCGAGATCGACGAACGCGACACTGACCGGGCGCTGGTCCCGTTCGTGAAGCTCGAGGGCGTGCGTCACCCGGTTGATGAACAGCGCCCGATTCGCCAACCTCGTCAGCTCGTCGTAGAACGCCCGGTGCCGCAGCTCGGACTCCCGCGTCGTGATGGTGCGTACGAGCACCTGGTTGTCATGCAAGGTCGAGTACTGCCTCGTCAGGACCAGAATCACCAGCACGCTGCTCAGACCGACCGACACGCCGTCGACCGCGGTGCCCACGAGGTACTGGCTCAGGACCAACACCGCCGCCACCACCAGCACGGCATACGGAAGAATGCCGGCTGGGACGACGTCTCGGTCCGCCAGGCTCACCTGCTCGGCCTCGCCGTGGGCCAGGCCGCCCAGTCCGATCAGGGCGAATGCCACGCACCAGCCCACGTCGACAAGACTGACCGACGCGAAGCTCCCGGTCGTTGTCAGGTAGGCGAATGCGCCGTCCGACAACGCCATCGCGCACATTCCCAGGCCGACCAGGATGAGCGGCGCTCGTCGCCGACTGCCCTGGGCGAGCGCGAGCAACGCCGCAGTCAGCAGCAGGATGTCGCTGACCGGGTAGGCCAGCGACACCACCAGGGCCAACCCGGACTCCCCGCCAGCGCGCACCATGGGTCCGAGCACCGTGGACCAGGAGATCAGGGCGATCGCGCACGTCACGGTCAGCCCGTCGAGCAGGCGACGACGGTTGTCACCGGCGCCCGAACGCGACGGCAGGAGCCAGATCGCCGCCACCGCAGCAGGCACGAACCCGAGGAAGCCGATATCAGCGATCGAGGGAAAAGGCGTCTCGCGCCCCAGCCAGACCTCGTACGCGGTCCAGATCGTCTGGCCCACACCCCAGGACGCGCAGGCCAGCATGAGGTACACCCAGGCCCACCTCAGACGGTCGCCGGTGCGCATCGCACCGACGGCGCAGCCGGACGCGGCGGCGAAGGCGAAGCCCATCTGCGTCACATCGACCACTGCTACGTCGCCGGAGGAACCGAAGGGCCGGGCAAGGACCACCAAGGTCACCGTCAACAAGGCTATCCACGCGGCGACGACTGCTGCCGCGAAGGCTCGAGGCAGTGCACCAGGCTGGGGCAACGCGCGAATCCCTTTCAGGAGGGCACCGGGTGATGACAGACAGACGGTATCTTGCTCAAGGCCCCCTCCGAGGCGAAACCCACCAATGAGGAAGGACACCTGACATGCTTCTTGTCCCCCCGGATATGGCTCGCCGCACCGGACCGGAGTGGCGCGAAACGGTGCGCAACGTGCTGCTTCGGGCGCTGGTTCCCGCTTTCGCGCTGTGGCTGGCCATCGCTGCGATCGGACAGCTGCTGGTTGGACCGCTCGTCGGGTGGAACCTCTCCGAGAGCGCCCTCAACCGGTCGCTTCAGGACACCCGCAGCCAGACATGGGACTCGGTCACCGCTGTCTGGTCCCACGTCGGCAAAACCGAGATCATCATCGGCGTCTGCGCTGTCGCAGTCGTCGTGCTGTGGTGGCGCACGAGACGCTGGTGGTTCGCCGTCATCCCTGCCATCGCCATCAGCCTCCAGGCGGCCGTCTTCGTCGCCGCGACACTGGTTACCGGGCGCCCCCGCCCTGACGTTCCACATCTGGACCCGGCCCCTCCGACGTCGAGCTACCCCAGCGGTCATGTCGGCGCAAGCGTCGCGCTCTACGTCTCCTTCGCCATCATGGCGACCACGATCGAGCGGACCTGGCTGCGCCGGTCTGTGATCGGGGTCTGCTCGCTCATTCCCTTCCTCGTCGCCTACGCGCGGATGTACCGGGGGATGCACCATCTCAGTGACGTCATCATCGGGGCCGTCAACGGCCTGGTATGCGCCGCACTCGCTGCCCACTGCCTGTACCGCCCCCAGCGCTCCGCGAGCACGGACCCTCCCGGATAGAGGCCGGCATGGCCGGCCCTCCAAGCGCTGAGCCCGCGCTCAGATGCCGCACCCGGCGAGAGTGACCCAGGACAACAGTGAGCCCCGGCCGGCTTCCGGTCAGGGCTCATCGGTCCTCGGCTCCCCAAGGCTCGGGGATGTCTCAGCTGACGCCGGGGCAGCTCTTGATGGCGTCGCCCAAAGCGGAGGCCTCGTCCGGCGTCATCTCGACGACCAAGCGCCCGCCGCCCTCGATCGGCATGCGCAGAACGATGCCACGGCCCTCCTTGGTGACCTCGAGCGGCCCGTCTCCGGTCCTCGGCTTCATCGCCGCCATTGGGTATCCCTCTTCCGTTGTTCTGCGTGGAGACCTTGTTGTGCGCACCCTCTTGCCCACCATTATCGCGCGAACGTCCCCCAGTACGAAATCTGGATCAGGCAGAGTGTGCGCTGTGCGCGCAAGCACCGCATTGTCCGACTCCAAGGGCGACCACGTGACGTCCAGCGGCGACACGGGTGAAGCGGATTCCCGGCACCATGCCCACACCTATCCGGAGCTCTGCTGTTCAATACAGCTGCAGCCGCACTGCTGCCGTTGGTCGGGGAGATCGTCGGCAGCTTCCCCCACGCAGACGCCAAGACAAGGAGCTGACCCCCCGTGGCAGAGCATGAGAGCACCCCCGAGGCACAGAGCCCGACCTTGCCGGCCGGGGCCGTCCTGCTGGACCTTGCTGACGGTGTGGCAACAGTGACCCTGAACCGGCCCGAGGCGATGAACGCGCTGGACATCGCCACCAAGGACCTTCTTCTCGCGGCCTTGAAGCAGGTGGCGCAGGACCCGGCTGTCCGCTGTGTCGTCCTGACGGGCAACGGGCGGGCTTTCTGCGTCGGCCAGGACCTCAGAGAGCACATTGCCCTGCTCTCCAACCAGGACGAGTCGTTGTGGTCCACGGTTCCTGAGCACTACAACCCCATCGTCGAGCTGCTCTCGACCATGAACAAGCCGGTCATCGCCGCGATCAACGGAGTGGCCGCCGGCGCAGGCGCGTCCTTCGCGTTTGCCGCCGATCTACGCATCATCGCTGACACCGGCAGCTTCAACACGGCGTTTGCCGGGATCGCGCTGTCCTGTGACTCCGGGGCTAGCTGGACGCTGCCGCGACTGATCGGCACTGCCAGGGCCAAGGAGCTTCTGATGTTCCCGCGCACCATCCCGGCGACCGAGGCGCTCGAGCTCGGCATGGTCAGCCGCGTGGTCAGGCCGCAGGAGCTCGCCACCGTGGTCGGCGAGGTTGCCCGGACCATTGCCGCGGGCCCGACATTGGCCTACGGGTCCATCCGGCGTGCCATCGCATTCTCCGCAGGTCACCCGCTGAGCGAGTCCCTGGCTCAGGAGGCCGACCTGATGGCTGTTACCGGCAGCAGCCAGGACCACGCTGCAGCTGTGGCGGCGTTCATCGCCAAGGCGAAGCCGACCTTCCGGGGCCTGTGACGAGGAACGTGCGCAGCGGCGGGCAGGCGGGCCTGTTCAGGGGGCCCGACGCACCAGCGTGTAACCATCGACGGAATCTACGAGGAGGTACGTCTTGCCGGGGTGCAAGGACTCGGCATACCGCACTGGATCATCCATCCCCAGGATCTGGCCCGTGTCGGCGATCAGGACGAACTGTGGCACCACCGGTGCGGCCGTACCGACGAAGAACACCCGGGTTCGGTGTGTCAGCTGGCCAATGAGACCGAGGTCGGTCTCGACCGTTGCGCCGTCGGGAATCTTGGACAGGACCCGCTCGGCGCCTTGGGCACGCGGGCTCGGTTGGTACGTCGCGGGATCCACCAGACCCTTGAAGGGATACCGAGTGCACAGAAAGAGCCCCACGAGCAGGGCCAGGGTAGGGGCGGCACGGGCGTACCTGCCCAGCCAGCTGTCGCGTCGGGCCCGCACCACACCATCGACCAGGGCAGCGAACACGATCGGCATCAACACCAGGTCGTAGTGGAAGGACTGTCCCCAGAAGTTCTCGTTGGCCGAGAGGAAGCGCCACCCCAGAGTCGGCAGCACCATGAGGAGCAGCGGCGACTGCGGGGCCATGAAGGCAGTGACCCCCAACAACAACAGCACCGTGGTTGACCGGGGCTCGGATGTCACCACGTCAAGAGGCAGGCTGAGAACGCGGTGCAGCAGAGTGCCGCCTGCCCCCGGCTGTGAGGCAAGGTCCGACAGTCGGGAGTCACTGCCCGTGCTGGCGAAATGGGGGATCAGAACCTTCATCGTGAGCCCGAACGAGACCAGTCCGAAGACGGCAAGGCCCGAACCCCATCGGCGTGCGCCGACCAGGACAAGAACCAGCCCGAGTGCGGCCACCGTCAGCCCGAGGTCCTCCTTCACCAGGACGAGCGGGGCCGCCCAGGCAACCACCAAGGACCAACGACGAGCGAGGAAGGCCTCGAGCGCGAACGCAAGCAAGGGGACGGCAAGGGAGACCTCATGGATGTCGAAGTCCACCGCCGCCTGGATGCCGTAGGACATTCCGAAAGCCAGGCCAACCGCAACGCCGGACCAACGGCCCAGGTGTCGAATCGCCGCCCGGGTCATGGGCACAACACCAAGTGCGATGACCACTGCCTGTCCCACGAGAAGGGTCAGGGGGTTCGGTAACAGCCGGTAGAAGGGGGCGTAGACCGCGATGGCGGGATTCCAGTGGTCGCCCAAGAAGTTGTGGCCCGCCCCCTCGAGGTCGACGATCGGCGCCTGCAGGTCGGCATAGTGCCGGATCGCCTGCTCGAAGATCCCCAGGTCGAACGACCGAACCGCCATCCGCTCGAAGCGGGCCACCGAGATCGTTGCGTAGAGGCCGGCGAACACCAGGGCCATCACCCAGGGCAGCGCGCGCTCCCAGGCTGAGCGCACGGGAGCCCCGGTGATGGTGCCGGCATCCTCATCGGCAGTGCGGATCATGCGCCGCCCCTGTGGCATCCGGCCAGATGATCGTTCACGAGCCCGCAAGCCTGCATCGTGGCATACATCGTGGTGGGGCCAACGAAGACAAAACCGTTGCGTTTCAATGTCTTTGCTAGCGCAACGGACTCCGCAGAAGTCGCCGGGACTTCCGCTGAGGTGCGCGGTTGGCGATGCCCGACCGGCGCAAAGGACCACAGCAGCTGATCGAGCCCTCCGTCGTCACGGAGCCTGACCACGGCCCGGGCGTTGGTCAGGGCAGCCTTGATCTTGAGCCGGTTGCGGATGATGCCCGGGTCGGCCAGAAGGCGTTCACAGTCAGCCTCACCGAAGGCTGCGACGGTCTCAGCCTCGAACCCGGCAAAGGCAGCCCGAAAGCCCTCACGTTTGCGCAGGATGGTGAGCCAGGACAGCCCCGACTGGAACGCCTCGAGCGTCAGGCGCTCGTAGAGCTGGGTCTCGCCATGGACGGCGACGCCCCACTCTTCGTCGTGATAGGCCATGTAGTCGGGCGTGCCCACGGCCCAGCCACAGCGGGCCACACCACCAGGGTCGACCACGAGGCACTGAGCGCTCAAAGCTGCTCCCGCGCGCCCCCCGAGGCAGCCTCCGTCTCGAGCTCTCGAAGGCGTGCCCCCAGCGCGTCGATCACCTCATCGACCTGGTCCATGCGGTATCCACGCAGCGCCTGGTCGAAGTGCAGCGCCGCGATGTCGTCGGCGGACAGCGACCCGGTCGGGACGCCCGGGAACGCATGGCTGGACACGGGCTCGGCCATCGAACCCCCGATCCTGCCCATGACGGCAGCGACGGTCAGGCCGATGAGCAGGACCACAATGAACAACAGGAACACGATCACGAGATGATCGTGTCATGCCTTACGACGTCCCGCCCGGTCGCGACCTCCGTCTGGGCGGCCGCACGTTCGCCCCGGGCGAGACCGGGCTGCTGGCCATCATCAACCGCACCCCCGACTCCTTCTACGACGAGGGGCGGTATCTCGACGACGAGGTCGCGCTCTCGGCCGTGGCTCGCGCGGTGGCCGATGGCGCCGACGGCGTCGACGTCGGCGGGGTCAAGGCCGGCCCCGGACCGGAGGTCAGCGCCGCAGAGGAGCTGAGCAGGGTCGTCTCGTTCGTCGCGGCGATCCGCGCGGCCCACCCCGACCTCGTGATCAGCGTCGACACCTGGCGGGCCAGCGTCGCCGATGCCGTCTGTGAGGCCGGCGCGGATCTGATCAACGATGCCTGGGCGGGCCACGACCCGGAGCTGTCGGTGGTGGCGGGGAGCCATGGTGTGGGCTACCTGTGCGCCCACACCGGAGGCCATCCGCCGCGCACCGACCCGCACCGGGTCCGCTATCACGACGTTGTCGCCGAGACGGTCGCTGACCTGACCCGTCAGGTCGACTCAGCCCTGGCGGCCGGAGTTCGCCCGGACGGCCTGTTGATCGATGCTGCCCAGGACTTCGGCAAGAACACCTATCACTCCCTGCAGGTCACTGGTCAGGTCAGCGCCCTGATCGAGACGGGTTGGCCTGTCCTTCTCGCGGTTTCCAACAAGAAGTTCATCGCAGAGACCCTGGGCCTGGACGGCCGAAAGTCAGACCGCGTCACGGGAACGCTGGCCATCACCGCCATCGCGGTCTGGGAAGGCGTGCGGATGGTGCGCGTGCACGATGTGGCGCAGACCCGACAGGTGCTGGACATGGTTGCGGGGCTTCGTACCGGCATACCGGCGCTGGCTCGGCGAGCCCTCGCCTGATCGGCGCAGGTCTCGCCTGATCGGCGCAGGTCTCGCCTGATCGGCGCAGGTCTCGCCTGATCGGCGCAGGTCTCGACATGGCGCAAGCGCGTCATTCATAGCGCACCAGCGCAGGTGCCCGATCAATGACGGACCTGCGCTATGTGTGCCAGGAGGCGCGCTAACCGGCGTCCGACTCCTCGATGTGTGGCTGGATCAGAGAGGAGCTGAGCATGGCGACCAGCTCGGGGACGTCCTCCTCTGCCAGGCGCAGCGTGGCACGGCAGATGTCGTCCTGCCAGATCGAGAGCACCACCCGGCCGGCGTCCGGATGCGACGACACCCGTAGCCTCCGCCCCGCCGTATCGCGTCCGAGCAAGGTGCTGCCCAGTCTCGGGATCGGCGAGATGGTCATCTCGTCATTATGCGTCCGGCGTCGACTCGCTCACCAGGGATTGGCGAAGATCACAGCACGCCAACGCGCTATTCGGGGCGCTTGGCAGCGATGTCGTGGTCCCCGCTGACGATGATGTTCACCGCCTCGTCCACGTCATCGGTCACGTGCAACAAGTCGATGTCGGCCGCGTTGATGGTCCCTGTGACCACGGCGCTCTGACGCAGCCACTGGAGCAGGCCACCCCAGTACGCCGTGCCCAGGAGCACCAGTGGAAAGGACGTCACCTTGCGCGTCTGCACCAGCGTCACTGCCTCGAAGAGCTCGTCCAGGGTTCCGAAGCCACCCGGCATGACGATGAACCCCTGCGCATACTTCACGAACATGGTCTTGCGGGCGAAGAAGTAGCGGAAGTTGACGCCGAGGTCCACATAGCGGTTCAGGCCCTGCTCGAACGGCAGCTCGATGCCGAGGCCGACCGACGTGCCACCCGCCTCGAGGGCACCCTTGTTGGCGGCCTCCATCGAGCCCGGCCCGCCGCCGGTGATGACCGCATAGCCGGCGGCTACCAGCGCCTTGCCGACCGCAACACCCATGACGTAGTTGGGGTCCTCCGGCTTGGTGCGCGCAGATCCGAACACGCTGACGGCTGGGCCCAGCTCGGCCAGCGCACCGAATCCCTCGACAAACTCGCTCTGGATCCGCATCACCCTCCAGGGGTCGGCGTGCAGCCAGTCCGGTGGCCCTGCGTTGTCCAGCAGCCGCTGGTCCGTCGTGGTGGGCGGCACCTGGCTTCGCCGCAACGTGACAGGTCCGGTGTGGTAGTCGTAGCTCTTCTCGGTCACGGCACCAACCTATGCCTGACGATCAGGCGAGCCAGCGCAACAGTGCTGCCTCGGCGTCGATCACCTGTTGCGCCGGGCAGTGCTCCTGAGCGTGGTGAGCCCAGTTGGGGTCGCCCGGGCCAAAATTCACGGCCGGGATCGACAGCCCTGAGAACAGGGCCACGTCGGTCCAGCCCTCCTTGGCACGAACCGGAACGCCAAGCGCCTCCACAAAGGCCATGGCCGCAGGAAGGTGCAGCCCCGGCCGCGCGCCGGCGGCAGCATCGGTCACCTCCAAGGCATATCCCTCGAAAAGCTCGCGCACGTGGGACAGAGCCTGGGCGATCGACATGTTGGGGGCGAAGCGATAGTTGATCGTGACCACGCACTCGTCGGGGATGACATTGCCGGCGATCCCACCCCGAATGCCGACAGCGTTCAGCGCCTCGTGGTAATCGAGCCCGTCCACCCCGATGGTCTGGGGCTCATAGGCCACCAACCGGCCCAGGATGGTTGCCGCCTCGTGGATCGCGTTGTGGCCGTTCCACGGCCGCGCCGAGTGCGCCGCCTTTCCGCTGGCCGTGACTTCGAACCGAAGCGTCCCTTTGCAGCCGCCTTCGACGGCGCCGTTGGTCGGTTCGAGCAGCACCGCGAAGTCAGCCTGAAGCAGCTCCGGGTTGTTGCGTCCAACCCGGGCCAGGCCGTTGCGCTCGTTCTCGACCTCTTCACAGTCGTAGAAGACGTACGTGATGTCGCGCGACGGCTCGGCCAGTTCGGCAGCCAGGCGCAGCTGCACCGCCACCCCGCCCTTCATGTCACACGTGCCCCGACCGACCAGACTGTCACCCTCACGTCGGGTCGGGAGGTTCGGTGGGTCGGTCAGCGGGACGGTATCGACGTGACCGGCCAGCACGACGCGCTCGTGACGCCCGAGGTTCGTGCGAGCGACGATGGTATGCCCGTCGCGGGTCACCTCGAGGTGGCTCAGAGGGCGAAGAACGGTCTCGATGGCATCCGCGATCTGCTTCTCGTTGCCACTCACCGACTCGATGTCGCACAAGGCACAGGTCACGGTAACGACATCGGCGCCCAGATCAAGGCGTTGCGTAGAGGACATGACAGGAAGAGTATCCGGCGGCGGCTCAGCGCCCTCGGTCCCTCACCTAGGCTTGACCCATGAGCGAGCGCAACGCATGGGGGTACGGGCTGGCCACGGTGACGGCCGGCGGGCAGGTGCTCGACACCTGGTTCCCTGAGCCGGCCCTGGGCCCGGCCGAGGCCGAGGAGCCCTATGGTCCCCCGGCTGAGCTCGCCGCTGCCGCCAAGGATGACCCTCGCCGGGATGTGCGCACCCAGGTGGTCCATGTCGCGATCGACCTTGACGCCGCACCCGCCGACCCCTCGGATGCCTACCTGCGCCTGCACCTTCTCTCCCACCGCCTGGTCAAGCCGAACACCATCAACCTCGACGGCCTCTTCGGGGTCCTCAACACCGTCGTGTGGACGAGCGAGGGCCCGTGCCCCGTCGAGGACTTCGAGCGCATCCGGATGCGTCTGCGTCACAGCGGCGCCGTTCAGGTCTTCAGCGTCGACAAGTTCCCCCGAATGACCGACTACGTGGTGCCGAGCGGGGTGCGCATCGCTGATGCCGACAGGGTGCGCCTGGGCGCCCACCTGGCCGAGGGCACCACTGTGATGCACGAGGGCTTCGTCAACTTCAACGCCGGGACCCTGGGCACCTCCATGGTCGAGGGCCGGATCGTGGCGGGCGTGGTGGTGGGCGACGGCACAGACATAGGCGGCGGCGCCTCGATCATGGGGACTCTTTCAGGCGGCGGCACAGATCGCATCAGCATCGGCGAGCACTGCCTGTTGGGCGCCGAGTCGGGAATCGGCATCTCCCTCGGTGACGACTGCGTCGTCGAGGCGGGTCTCTACGTGACCGCCGGCACCAAGGTCACCTTGCAGGACGGTCGGATCGTGAAGGCCAGGGAGCTGTCAGGAAGCTCGGGCATACTGTTCATCCGAAACTCGGTCACCGGCACGGTCGAGGCGCGTTCGCGTATCGGTCAAGGCATCACCTTGAACTCCTCCCTCCATGCCAACAACTGAGGCACTGATCCCCCACATGGCCATTGGTTACGGTCGACGTCGACGTCGATGGGTCGGACGACTCCTGCTGCTGGTCATCGTCGCGGTCGTGGGCGGTGCCGGCTACGTCGGCTACAGCACATTCACTGCGAACTTCGGGCAGCCGTCCTGTCGTGCCACGGCACTGGGACAAAGCGTTACCTTCTCGCCCGAACAGAGCGCCAACGCCGCCACCATCACCGCCATCGCCCTCAAACGCGGCCTGCCGGCACGGGCGGCAACGATCGCCAACGCGACGGCCATCCAGGAGTCAAAGCTGCGCAACATCCGGTTCGGCGACCGCGACTCGCTCGGCCTGTTCCAGCAGCGCCCGAGCCAGGGCTGGGGCACGGTCGAGCAGATCTTGAACCCCGTCTTCGCGACCAACAGCTTCTACGACGCCTTGATCAAGATCGACGGCTATCAGGGCATGGAGATCACCAAGGTCGCCCAGAAGGTCCAGCGCAGCGGTTCTCCCTCGGCGTACGCGGACCATGAGCAGGAGGGGCGGATCCTCGCCTCGACCCTGGCCGGTCACTCCCCGGGAGGGTTCGGTTGCCGACTGGACGCCGCGACGGTCAGCACTCCGGCGTCGAACCTGGCCGCTCGCCTCACGGCAGAGCTGGGCATCCCCGCCTCTGTCGAACACACCATCGTCCGGGCGAGCGCTTCCAACACGCAGCAGGCGTGGGCAGCGGGCTCCTGGGCGGTCGCGCACGCCGAAGCAGATGGCATCACCTCGGT
>DASVHT010000455.1:0-8189 GCA_036382455.1 Dermatophilaceae bacterium | reverse complement strand
CACGCCTGCGTTGCTCCTCGTGGTCAATCGGCAGGTAGACGACTTGGCTACGCGCGCCGACGGTGCCAGCGATCCAGCGGAGCGCTGATCGTTCGTCCTTTCCCCAGAACCCGAAGTCGAAGACGACGTTGGTGCCCAGCTGCGCGGCCCGCATGCCGAGCTGAACCAACTTGCCTTCAACGATGTCCCGCTTATCTGGTGGGTTTTGATCGCCAAACAGCACGATCTGCCACTCGTCTGGCGTTAGCCGCAGGGCCGACGCGCTGATCTCCAGTTCCTTCGCGTGAGTTGTTTTCCCTGCGCCGGGAAGGCCAACTATCAGGTAAACGATTGCAGGTCCGACGCGCGGATCGGTCGGCTCGGGGTGCTTGTGTGCGAACATGCGGCGGCTCCTGAGGGATGGCAGGGGCCAGGCAACGCGAAACGGCCGCCCGGCAGGAAGCCGGCGGCGTGGAACGGAGGAACTTACCTACAGACTGTCCCAGCGCCGTCAGCGAAAACGGCAGGGACGAGTCACGGACGCACCAGCACACATGCTCACAACTTTACCAATGAATGGTCGGGTCACTCGTCCGCCGCAGAAAACATCCGCACATGCCGCATTTCGCGCGGTCGTCACGTAGGACCGTGCTGGCGGCCAGGTGTTCCCAACGGGATCATCGAACGGGACCATCATGAGATTCTTGGCGGGCACCGACTACGTGAGCGACGACGGGGCTGGCTGGCTCATCCTCTACCTCGCAGGCGGGCTACCCCTCGGCATCATCTTCCTCACCACCAGTACGTGGGGGCCACTGGTGGGCCTCGTCCTCATCACCTACTGGTGGTGGCCGTCATGGTGGATGGTCGCCCGGCGGGCGGTCAAGTCGGCCACGCCGCCCCTAACCCCCAAGGAAGTTGCAGCCGCACAGGCCGGGCGTCTCGCGCAGACTGAGGCTCCGGGCGGATCGGAGAGGGGAGCAGGGCCTGCACACGCCATGAGGATCGAGGCCGGCGATGATGCCGCAGCCGACCGGGCTGGTGGATCCGCATATGATGCAGGCCAGCCAGGCTCAGCGCGACCATCGACAGTTCCAGTCGAAGACCGGAGTACGTGTGAGTTCCCTCGGCCCGACCGGTGCGCTGCGCATTGCCCTCACCAGCTACCGCAGCAAGCCTCACTGTGGTGGACAGGGTGTCTACGTCCGGCACCTCTCGCGGGAGCTCGTCGCCCTCGGCCACCGGGTCGAGGTGTTCTCCGGACCCCCGTACCCCGAGCTCGACGAGGGCGTGGCGCTGACCCGCGTGCCGAGTCTGGACCTGTATGCCGAGCCCAACCCGTTCCGGCTACCGCGCCTTTCGGAGTTTCGCGACCTCACCGACCTGCTCGAGTTCGGCACGATGTGCACCGCCGGATTTCCCGAGCCGCGGACATTCAGTCGGCGCGTCGCGCCGCTGTTGTCCGCCCGCGCCTTCGAGTTCGATGTCGTCCACGACAACCAGGGCCTTGGTCCGGCGTTGCTGGGGGTCACCAGGGCCGGGCTGCCGCTCGTGGCCACCATCCACCATCCGATCTCTGTCGACCGTGAGGTCGAGATCGGGGCCGCACCGTGGTACCGGCAGCTCATGGTGCGCCGCTGGTTCGGATTTGTGCGGATGCAGGCCCGCGTTGCCAGACGGATCGATCAGGTGCTGGTCCCCTCGCTCAGCAGCGCGCAGGACGCGACCCGCGACTTCGGCCTTCAGCCCCACCAGCTGCACGTCGTACCGATGGGCGTCGACACAGAGCTGTTTCGGCCGCGGGGGCACCGAGTACCAGGACGCATAGTGGCCCTGTGCAGCGCGGATGTTCCCCTCAAGGGACTTGCCGTGCTGCTGCAGGCACTTGCCGCCCTGCCGCATGATCAGGACGCCCACCTCACCGTGGTGTCAAAGCCGGCGCCGGGCGGCAAGACCGAGCAGCTGGTCGACACGCTCGGTCTCTCCCAACGCGTGCACTTCGTGTCTGGTCTCACAGACACCGGCATCGCCGAGCTGATGGCCTCGGCCGAGGTGGCCTGCGTGCCCTCGCTCTACGAAGGGTTTTCGTTGCCGGCGGTCGAGGCTATGGCATCGGGCACGGCGTTGGTTGCCAGTGACGTCGGCGCTCTGGCGGAGGTGGTCGGCCGTGACGGGCGTGCCGGAGTCCTGGTCCCCGCCGGAGACGCGGCCGCGCTGACGACAGTGATCGGAAGTCTGCTCTGCGACCCTGCGCGCCGGGCCGCCATCGGGGCGGCCGGACGCGCTCGGGTTGAGGATCGGTTCAGCTGGACGGCCACCGCGCAGGCGACGGTCGAGGTGTACCGGAAGGCGATAGCCGAAGCAGCCACTGGCCCGATCACCGACCGGCTGCCGGTGGCCTCGTGCTGACCATCGACTTCGACCGCTTCGGTGTCCTGCCGGGCCACGCCCTTCTCGACCTCGGCTGCGGCACCGGCCGGCACACGTTCGAGGCCTTGCGCCGAGGCGCAGACGTAGTCGCCCTCGACCAGAATGCGGAGGACCTGTTGGGCGTCGAGCTGATGGTCGCCGCGATGGTTGATGCGGGCGAGGTCACGCCGCCCGACGGCCCAGTGACGCTTCGCGCCGATGCTCTCGCCCTGCCCTTCCCGAACGACAGCTTCGACCGGGTGATCGCCTCGGAGATCCTCGAGCACGTTCCCGAGGACGGCGCGGCGATCGCCGAGATCGTTCGCGTCGTCAGGCCCGGCGGTCTCGTCGCCGTCAGTGTCCCGCGGCAGTGGCCCGAGCGGATCTGCTGGGCGCTCTCGGACGCGTACCACGAGGTCCAAGGCGGTCACGTGCGCATCTACCGCGGCCACCAGCTCCTCGAGGCGCTCGAGATCGCAGGCCTGGAGCCGCTCGGCAGCCACTACGCGCACGCCCTCCACTCGCCGTACTGGTGGCTGAAGTGCGCTTCAGGAGTCGAGCGGGAGAACTCGCTCACCCAGGGCTACCACAGGCTCCTGGTCTGGGACATGATGCGCCGCCCGTGGCTCACCCAGACCGCCGAACGTCTGCTGAACCCCATCCTCGGGAAGAGCCTGGTGCTCTACCTCCGTAAGTCGGGCGTCACCGCGTGAGGCGGTCCCTGCCGCACCTGCCGGGCACTGTGACCGCCGACCAGATCCGGATAACCGGGGAACACATTGCCGACCAACAGCTAGCCAGCGGGCTGATCCCCTGGTTCCGCGGCCACCACGGGGACCCCTGGGACCATGTCGAGGCGGCGATGGCGCTGACCGTCTGCGGGCTCGACGACGCAGCCGAGCTGGCGTTCGAGTGGAGCGCGGCGCACCAGTCGCCCGACGGCAGCTGGCCGATGGAGACCACAGGCAGCGTCATCGGCGACGAAAGAGTCGACACCAACCAGTGCGCCTACCTCGCTGTCGGGGTGTGGCACCGTTGGCTGATCACCGGGGACCGGGCTCAGGTCGACTCGATGTGGCCGGTCGTACGAAGAGCCATTGAGCTCGTCGTCGCGCTGCAGCTGCCTTTCGGCGGGATCGCCTGGTCGCGCAACGAGGCCGGTGAGGTGAACGAGAGTGCCCTGCTCACCGGCAGCTCCAGCACGGTGATGTCCCTGCGCTGCGCCATGGCACTCGCCGAGCTGGTTGGTGACCCGCAGCCGGACTGGGAGCTCACGGCCGCGCGGCTCGCGCACGCGGTGGCGATCCACCCTGATGCTTTCCTGGACAAGAGCCGGTACTCGATGGACTGGTACTACCCGGTGCTCGGCGGCGCCGTTCGCGGCTCTGCGGGCAGGACGCACCTGAACCGCAGGTGGGACGAGTTCGTCGTACCCGGCGTGGGCGCCCGCTGCGTCTCCGACCGGCCGTGGGTGACCGTAGCGGAGACCTGCGAGCTGGTACTCACCCTCGACGCGATCGGCGACCGCCCACGGGCGCGGGATCTGTTCGACACCGTGCAGCACCTGCGCGGCGACGACGGTGGTTTCTGGACCGGTTACGTCTGGCCCGACGACGCGATCTGGCCCGAGGAGCGCAGCACGTGGACCGCGGCGGCTGTCGTCCTTGCAGCCGACGCGCTGGCGAGTTCGTCTTTGGGGAACGGGCTCTTCCGTGGCGACGGGCTGCCCATACTGATCCGGATTGGCGCGGAAGACTGCGACGCCCAGTGCACCACCCTCACCGGTGATCTGGCGTGAGGCTCGACCCCACCCTGGCAGCGCTGGCCGCACGCACGAAGGGTTTCATGCCGGACGAAGAAGCGGCGGCCTTGCGCCAGGCCGCAGCAACCGCCGCACCCGGTCTGTGGCTTGAGATCGGCACCTACTGCGGCAAATCCACTGTGCACCTCGGGGCCACGGCTGCCGAACGAGGCGCGCACCTGGTCACTCTCGATCACCATCACGGTTCCGAAGAGAACCAGCCGGGGTGGCAGTGGCACGACGAGTCCCTGGTAGACCCCTGCACCGAACGGCTCGACACGCTACCGTCCCTGCGGCGCACCCTTGCCGAAGCCGGCCTCGAAGGTGTCGTGAGCGTCCTGGTCGCGACCACACAACAGGTCGCGCCATGGTGGACAACCCCACTGACCTTTCTATTCCTGGACGGCAATCACACGGAAGAAGTCGCCCAGCACGACTACGCCGCATTCGCCCGGCACCTCCTGCCCGGTGGCGTACTCGCCGTCCACGACGTGTTTCCCGACCCACGCGATGGCGGACAGCCACCCTGGCACGTCGTGCAACGAGCGTTGGGCGAAGGCACCTTTACCCAGGTGGGCGAGCACGGCTCGCTACGCGTACTGCGGCGCACCTCCGGATAGTGCCCTCATGCTTGTCCGTTTAACTCCGCTGCACGCCGGGCGGCGGCAGGCCCCTCGGCCAGGATCTCTGCGTGGGTGGTGGGCTCCTGCTGGCTCCCGAGGCCCTGGTGCTGAACCTGGTAACAGTGGGCATGCTCATCTCCTTCGCCCGCACCAATATTCGCCCCCGCCGCCAGTCCAGGGACTAAAAGACGCAGCCGGAACGTCGCGCCCATTGGGCAGGCTGCCAGGGATCGGACACCCCCGGGCTCAGGGGACGGGCAGGAAACCCGTTCACCACAGGGAACCCAAGAAAGACCCTCAGCGTGAGGGCAGTCGTGGGCACCGCAAGGTAGCACCGATCACTTCGGGCAGTGGTGCACACCCAGGTGCACGCGACTCCACCGAACACGAAGACAAGACCGCAGTTAGAAAGTCAGCGACTACCGAGCCGACAGCAGCCAAGCGAGCCCCGCGGCGTCGAGGGGTGACCGAGCAGGGCGCCGACGCCGCCGCCGACCAGGCCTGTCGTTCGCTACGGTTGCCGACGATGCGAGCCCGGTTCGCCGACGCCCGAGCATCGGCATGTCGGTCGCGTTTTGTCGACCGTCCACCGTCCCGATTGCAGAACGGGTGTTGCGACGACCGATTGAACTCGCCGATCCGTTATCGGGCACTGAGCACGCTGCGTCTGTCAGGACGTGACGCCGAGCTTGGCTGAGATGCCGGTCGCCCGGTGTAGGTTCCTCCTCGCTTCGTACCAGCGCCGGGCCCACGGCTCATCGGTTGGCGCAAGTCGGGGCGCGAAGGTCATTCGTCGCAGCGGCCGGGCATTGTGTTCGTTGTGTTCGTTGCCCAGCGCTTGCGGTGACGTGGCAGTCCTGCGAATCTTGCTCGAACCCGTGGTGACGGGGGTCACGGCGAGATGAGGAGTGGACATGACTGTGGACGCACCCAGCAGGGAACCGCTCACCTCAGATCAGCGCAACGCCTTCCTCGCGAGCTTCCTCGGCTGGACGATGGATGCCTACGACTACTTCATCGTGGTGCTGGTCTACGCCGACATCGCCAAGGACTTCCACGTCTCACTGACGAAGATGGCGTTCTTGACCACCGCGACCCTACTGATGCGCCCGGTGGGCGCCGTGATCTTCGGGGTGTGGGCCGACCGCAAGGGGCGCCGTCTGCCCCTGCTGGTGGACGTCAGCTTCTATTCGATGGTCGGCTTCGCCTGCGCCTTCGCCCCGTCCTACGTTTGGTTGCTGGGGCTGCGCCTGCTCTACGGCATCGGAATGGGTGGGGAGTGGGGGCTCGGCGCGGCCCTGGCGATGGAGAAGATCCCCGTGGCCCGGCGGGGCTTCTTCTCCGGACTGCTGCAGCAGGGCTACGCCGTCGGGTACCTGCTGGCAGCTGTGACGTACCTGGGGATCACCCACTTCACGACGTGGGGATGGCGGGGATTGTTCGCGTTCAGCCTCCTGCCCGCGATGATCAGCCTGACCCTGCGGACCCGCCTGAAGGAGTCGGAAGTGTGGGAGAAGGTCAAGCTCACCAGCCGCAAACCCTCGGAGGTCATGCGCCACCCCGCGGTGTTGCGCCGTTTCGTCTACCTGATCCTGCTGATGACAGCGTTCAACTGGATGAGCCACGGCACCCAGGACATCTACCCGACTTTCCTCAAGGAAGGTCTGCACTTCTCGTCCAACACCGCGCTGAGCGTGGCGATCATCTACAACATCGGTGCCCTCATCGGCGGATCCATCGTGGGGACGGCGAGCCAGCACATCGGACGTCGCCGAGCTATTGTGTTCGCCGCGGCGTTGGGGCTGCCGATCGTCCCGCTGTTCACCTACTCCCACCAGCTCGGGCTGATCATCCTGGGCTCGTTCCTCATGCAGATGTGCGTGCAGGGGGCGTGGGGGGTGATCCCGGTCCACCTCGCCGAGCTGTCGCCAGACGAGATCCGCGGCTTCTACCCAGGGGTCACCTACCAGCTGGGCAACCTCCTGGCGGCGTTCAACTTGCCCATACAACAGCACCTCGCCGCCACCCACGGCTACAGTTTCGCCCTCACCGTCACGGTGGTCCCGGTGCTGCTCGCCGTGATCGCGCTGACACTCATCGGCGCCGAGGCGAAGGGGATCCGGTTCGGCACCGGAGAGTCCGGACCAGCAGCGAACCGGCAGCCCACAGCCGCCCCCTCGGGCTGAACTCTCCCGTACCGCAACTGATGGGTCGGGGACAACAGCCGGAGGTAACGCGCACTCATGCCGATTTTGAGGGCAACCAGGAGACTGCATGATGATCCTGTCCGGCTTCGCCGCGGACGTGATCGAGGACACCCCATGACCACGGTCAGGATCGGCGCGTTCGAGACACCTGTTCAACCTGCCGCTGGTGGCAGCCGTGGTCGAACTCTCGCCGCTCGCGCAGGACGCGGTGGTCACGGGGATTAGTCCCTGATGGGCGATCCGGGCCGAAAAGCTCCCAACAGCACCATTGCCTCACCGCCATCCCTTTTCGAACTGGGGATGCTCGCTTATGGGCGGCCGCCGTATGGCAGGAGCCCGCCGAACGAGTAGATGTTGTCGTACCGGACGAACGCACCGGTGTGCGGCGCGTCGATCATCATGTCGTTGCCGACGTAGAGGCCCATGTGGTGGCTGGTCGGGCCGGAGTCGCCAAAGAAGACTAGGTCGCCGGGCTGCAGGTCGCTCAGCGACACGCGACGGGTCTCGGCCCACTGGTATCCGGTGTAGTGCGACAGGTACACCCCGGCCTGGGCCCACGCCATCTCGGTCAGGCCTGAGCAGTCCCAGGTACTCGGGCCGGCAGCACCCCATTGGTATGGGTCACCAATATGGGCTTGGGCGAACGCGATGACGGCGGAGACGCCGCCGCGGGACGGAACGGAGCCGTGTGACACCGGGCTCGGTGCCGAATCGGGTGTCGGCGCCTGGGTGACCGGTTGGTTGGCAGCGAGCTGGCGAAGCCGCTGGGCCTCTGCTGCAGCCGCGGCCTGACGCTGGGCGGCATCCCTGGCCGCCTGAGCCTGCGCCGCCGCTCGGGCCTCCGCCGCTGCTCGGGCCTCCGAGGCGGCTTTGGCGGCCGCGGCCTTGAGCCCGTCCTGGCGCTGCCGCTCGAGCGTCACGGAGGTGTTGCGCAGGGTCGCGAGCTGGGTGATCATCGCGCTCTGCTGTGCGTGGATGGTGGCAGTCTCGGCAGCTGCCGAGTCCACCTGGGCCTGGGCCGCAGCCCTGGCGCTCTCGGCATCCTGTGCCGCGGCCAGCTGCTCTGCCTGGGCCTGAGCCGCCTGGCGGCGCAGGACTCCGGCCACCACCGAGGAGGCGTCGGCGTCCTGCATGATCCGGGCGCGGATGTCGCCGATCAGCTGGATGCCG
>DASVHT010000454.1:0-4383 GCA_036382455.1 Dermatophilaceae bacterium | reverse complement strand
GACGAGGAAGCGATCGAGGAGCGTGAGGCCGCCAGCACGACCCTGGAAGAGGCCACTGAGCGCGCGTGGCTGCAGGTGCAGGACTACCTGATGGCGATGGATGCCTACGACTTCCAAGACCTCGTCGTGGCAGAGAGGGCGGGACTTGAAGAGCGAGTCATGGGACAAGGATGACTTTGCCATAGGCAGTCTTCGACTCGGCCAGTGTCATGGCCCTCGCCGCCTCCGCCAAAGGAATGCGTGCCGCCACGTGGGATGTGATGGCGCCATCGGCAAGTAGCGAAAACACAGATTGCAGGTCGGCCGCGAGACGCTGCCAGAATCGCTTCGGGCTGATCACCTTGCCTCCCCAGAAGTTGTAGAAGAGGGCGCGACGTCCATTGGGAATGAGGCTCCAGATCCCGAGCCGGCTGTAGACACCGAGGCCTTTGGCAAGCCCGTTGCCGGTGCCGTCCCTCTGGCCGGCCGCTCCGTAGGCGACGAGCGTTCCGCCGCGTGCAAGGAGCTTGAACGACCGCTTGAAGCTCGGGCCTCCGATGTGGTCGAACACCGCGTCGCCCCCCCGACCGCGAGCTGCCCGACGCGGTCGGCAAGGTGTGGGTCGTTGTAGTCAATCGGGTCCGCACCCATTGCTCGGAGGGCGTCGTGGTGACGTGGTGAGGCGGTGCCGATAACTCGGAGGCCAGCGTGACGGGCGAGCTGGACGAGCACATTCCCCACGCCGCCGTTGGCACCATGGACGAGGACGGTCTGACCGGACCGGACCTTTGCCTTGTTCAGCATCTGCCAGGCGGTGATGCCATTGACCACCACGGTCTCGGCATCTGCGGCGTCGACGCCGTCAGGAACAGGAACCAGGTGGCCGGCATCGATGAACGCGTGCGTCGTCCATCCTCCGGTCTTGATGACGGCAGCGACGCGACGCCCGATCATTGACTCGTCCGCCTTGGGACCGACGGACGTGACCACGCCGACGAGGTCGTAGCCCAGCACAAAGGGGAACTTTGGTTGGCCCAGGTAGCGGCCACGCCGCATTTGTTGCTCGGCGAACGACACGCCGGTGGCGAGCATCTCGACCAGCGCCTGACCTTCGCCGGGGGTTGGGACGGGCCGTTGCTGAACGATGAGACCGTCTGGCTCAACGAGTCCCGGGATCACGATCTCGGTAAGCAGGTGATTGGAGGTCGATACAGAGGAGGTGTTCATGATGGAAGCTCTTTCCTTGTATGGAGGATCGTGGTTAGGCAGTGGTAATGGCGATGGCCGTGACCGTCTTCGCCATCGGCACCGATCGGCTGCGTCGAGGCAGCACGACTCCGGCGATGACGACGCCGGCCGCTCCAATGACTGCAGCCACAGTGAGCGCGTCGCGAAGTCCACCGTTGAAGGTGGCCAGGCTGTGCGCTTGGCCGTGAAGATGACTGGTGATGACCGCAGTAATGACCGCCAGACCAATCGACCCGCCGACCTGCCGGGTCATGTTGATGAGGCCGCCGGCAATCAGAAACGCAGCGAGGAGTCCGGCGCGGGACAGGACCCTGTCCTCCTGGCGCCAGACGCTGGTGGCCGTGCCGCTCAGCGTCCCGAGGGTGATACCGGCGGCGAGGAGCACGGCGATCAGGGCCAGGTTGTTCCCGGCGAGGGAGACGGGGCGCAGGTAGACGACGCCCGCCCCGGCCACCAGGCCGGGCGGGAGGAGCGGGGAGCGCAGGGTCGGCGTGCTAACACGCATCTGAAGCACGACGACGGCGATCAGCAGGATGTCGATGATGTAGCCGTAGGGGGGTCATGAGGCTTTCTTTCTTCGGCCCAGCATCCCGAGGTGGGTGTGCTGGAAGCTGTCGTCGTACTTGAGGCCGTAGCCCAGAAGCTGGTCGAGGCCGATGTGGGCCAGCCATATCAGGCCCGGGGCCAGGACCAGCTGCCGGTGCTGCCACCACCCGAGGCCGATCATCACGGCCGGCAGGGGCGTTGCGTGCGCTGCGTTATAGATGACGGCCCCGATGCGGGTCCCGCCGAGGTATCCCGCCCACGCCAGGTCCGGCACCAGGACGAGGGCGGGTACCAGCCGCCAGGGCTGCCCGGTGGTGGAGTAAGCGGCGAGGGCGCCGGCCAGCAGGACCGTGGCCTCGGCTCGCAGCCATACCCGGGGGGCACCCGAGACGGTGCCATCAGATGCCGGCTGGCCGGTGACGTGGTCAGCCGGGTCATCGGCCTGGAAGCGGTTGGCGGTCATGAGTCACTCGGCTGTGAGCTGGCGGTAGCGTTTCCAGCAGCAGCAGCAGCAAGACGGTCGGCGTGACGGAGAGCGGGAACATCGATGCTCCTTCACTGGCATTGCTTCACTGGCATCGCGGGCGCTAGCCGGCGGCGTTTCCGGCGGGCGGGCACATGCTTCGCAGGCCACGGTCAAGGAAGCGGATCATCCAGTCGAAGGTCTCATCGGGGTCTGCGCTCCACTGGAAGCCGTCGTCGGCTTGCAGGGCGGCGAATCCGTGGATGGTGCAGCGCAGGGTGCGGATGGCGTGGTCCATCTCGGTGTCGGCGATGCCGTACCCGCGCAGCATCGCGGCGATGGAGCCGAGGAGGCGGCTGGTGGCCGTCACCAGCGGGTCGTCCCGGCCGGTGAGCTGCTGGCCAGTGGTGGCGGCGTAGCGGCCGGGGTGGGCGGTGACATAGGCCCGGATAGCGGTCAGCATCGCGGTGAGCGCATCCAGCCCGGACCGGCCCTGCAAGGCGCCGCGGACCGCCTCGCCCAGTTCGGTCACGGCCTGGGTGGCGACGCGGCGCCGCAGGTCGGCCAGGTCGCCGACGTGCTTGTACAGCGACGGCGTGCGGATGCCGAGCCGCTGGGCGACCAGCCCCATGGTCAGCTCCGTGTAGCCGGCCTCATCGGCCAGCCCGGCAGCCGCGGTGACCACGTCCTGGCTGCTGAGCCCCGCTCTAGGCACCGGAGTGCTCCCGGCCGGCCGTGGCGCTGGCGATGCTGGGGTTAGGCATGCGCGTACTTTGCCAAGAACGGGATCACCAGCGCGGCGACCTCATCCGGCGACTGGGCATGGATGTAGTGCCCGCCACCATCCACCGTGGCGACGGTGCCCAGCCCGGCTGGCATGGCCGCGGCGATCGCCTCGCCCTCGGCCCGGGGGTCGGCGAAGTCGGGGTCCTCGGTGCCCATGATGATCAGGGCCGGGCACCGGATGCCCGGCAGTTGCGCTTCTGCGTCGGCGGGCGTGGTCTTGAGGGTCTTGAGGAACTCGGCCATCCGGCCTGGCTCGGTCAGCTTGGCCCGCAGCGCCGCCATGTATTCGGCGTAGTCGGCGGGCTTGGTCGGGTAGGCCACGTCCAGGTAGCCCATCCACAGGCGCAGGCTCTTGAAGATCACCACGCCCCCCATCCGGACACTCCCCCGGCGGTAGCGCCGGATTCTCAGCAGCCCGCCCAGGTCGGTCTTCGGGACCCTGGTGAACGGGTTGATCTCCACGATGCCGCTGACCAGTTCCGGCTCCATGGCCGCCGCGATGGTGGCCGCCCCGCCGGAGATGGATTGCCCCACGATCACGGCGGGCCCGCCCAGGTGGCGGATCAGCGCGAGCAGGTCGCCGGCGATGTCGGTGCGGGAGATGGCGTCCTTGCCCGTGACCGACTTCCAGCCCATGCTGGACTCGTTGTGTCCGCGCAGGTCCGCGGTGGCGACCCGGTAGCCGGCCGCGGCCAGTTCCGGGGCCAAGAACCGGTAGGACTGCCTGCGGTCGCCGATGCCGTGAGACAGCACGACCAGCGGCCCCTGCCCGGTCACGTCGTAGGCGATCCGGCCACTCTCGATATCAGCGAACTCGGTCATCCTCGGTCTCCTCGCTAACTTGAGTTGAGCTAACTTTATGCGTGGAAAAGCTAAACTGATTAGCCACACGTGTCAAGACGTTAGCTGAGCCCCGCGCTCGCGGGACCGGGATCGATCAGCCCTGTTGGGCTGCGCGACGTCGCCGGCTGGCAGTGGCTGGCTCTGTGCCTGCCGAAAACTCCGTCCGCCCTGGTCAGGGCCTCGTCGGCGCAGTTCGGCCCAGTTCTCCCGAGCGTGGCCCGGCCCAGGCCGCAAGGTAGCGGCGTTAGTCAGGCCGGATCGGGCGCAGGTCCGCGACGCGCTGGGCTTCCGACCGGCGACCCGCGCCGACGAGGAGGCCCTCGCCGGCTGGCTGGCGGCCGAGGTGGCCCCGGCCGAGCCATCGGACGACCGGCTGAGCGAGACGCTGTTGACCCGCTGCCGGAACGAGCACCTTGAGCCACCCGGCCGAGTCGACCGGCTGGTAGCCAGCGCCCGCGCCGCCGCGACCGACCGGTTCTGTGCTGCCACCGTGGCGAGGCTGGACCAAGGGCGCCGCC
>DASVHT010000453.1:0-3680 GCA_036382455.1 Dermatophilaceae bacterium | reverse complement strand
CGGTGTAGACCACGTTGGGCACGGCTTCGTAGTGGGCCTCCCGCTGCTCGCCGAGGATGTTCGCGGCGACGACATCGCCCTGATACTTCCCGACGTGGGTCAGCAGCCGCACGCCGGTCACGTCGCCGATCGCCCACAACCCATCGCCCGCTCGAAGGTGTGAGTCGACCGGCACGCCCTTGGGTCCCACGGTCACGCCGACCGTGTCCAGGCCCGCGGGCACCCGCGGTCGCCTGCCGGTGGCCACGAGCAGCCGGTCGCCGCGCACCTCGCGGCCATCGCCGAGGGTGAGAACGTAGTCCTCACCCTCGCGGCGCGCCGCGGTCGCCCGGACCGCCAGGATCAGGTCGATGCCGTCGCGGCGCAGCACGTCGCCCAGTGCCTCACCCAGCTGCGCAGGCTCGCGGGGGAGCACATGCCCGGCGCCCCCGACCAGGGTGACATCGCCGCCCAGGCGCCGAACGGCCTGTGCCATCTCGACGCCCACCGGCCCGCCACCGAGGATAAGTAGGTGGCGCGGGACGGCCTTCATCCCGGTCACCTCGCGGTTGGTCCACACGCCGTTCAGCTCACGCAGGCCCGGGACCGGCGGGATCAACGGGTCCGAGCCGGTCGCCAGGACCGCGTGCCGGGTGGTGTGACGCACCCCGTCCACCTCGACCACGCCGGGTCCGGCGAGCGTTCCGGTCCCGCGGATCAGGTCGATGCCCTTGCTTTTCAGCCAGCGCTGCTGACCTGCATCGGAGTAGTCCGAAACCATGAAGTCGCGCCAGGCCAGCGCTGCCTGCACGTCGACCTGTGCGGTGGCCCCGACGTCGCGGGCGGCCTGCACGGCCTCGCCCGGGCGCAGCAGCGATTTGGACGGGATGCACGCCCAGTACGAGCATTCGCCCCCAACGAGCTCCCGCTCGACGAGGGCGACCCGCAGGCCGCCATCGGCCAGCTCGCCGGCGCAGTGCTCGCCGGGTGAGCCGCCGCCGATCACGATGACGTCGTAATCGGTCACGACGGGAGCTCCTCACCGGCCTGTTCGGCCACCATGTACGCGGCGTACCAGTCCGGCCAGTTCTCGTCGGGCTGTCCGGTGCGCTGCTCGTGCTCGCCGTGGGCGGCTGCCGCACGCCGCAATGCCTGCGCCACGTCGTTCACCGACGCGAACGACGTCTCAGCGGTGTCGATGCGGCCGGGCAGCCGTGTCGTGACCTCCTGCAGCAGCCAGCCGTTGCCGTCGGGGTCGCTGAACGTGGCGAAGGAGCTGTAGCTGGCTTGTTCGGGTGCCCGCCCGCTGACCCGACCGCTCGTGCCGTCGGGCTGGAACTGGGCGCCCGGCGTCCCGGGGTGGAAGACTTCGCTGACCTCGGCACCGCCGGCAGTGAGCTCGTTGCGCGCAGCCTCGATGTCGGAGACGACCAGGTACAGACCCTTGGCCGAGCCGGGCGCGGCCGAGGTGATGTTCGTGCCGAACTGGACCGAACATCCCGAACCGGGTGGCGTGAACTGGACGACCCGAAAACCGTTGTCGAAGGCGAAGTCGGCGTCGAGTCTCCACCCGAGCTGCGCGTAGAACGCCTTCGCTCGATCGACGTCCGAGACGGGGATGACGACGGCCTCGAACTTGAGGTCGACCTTCCCGACGCTCGCGTCGCGGGGTGCGTCCTCGCTGCGGACTTCCGTGCTGCTCATCTGCTGCCTCTCGGATCGTGTCGCTGTCAGTACCAACTGTGACCACTTCGCAGCTGGCTCGCACCTGGTAACTCACTGATCAACCCCCGGGCGTCCCGTACTTCGGGGGCGATGACGCAGTGCGGTGATCGACGCGTCCGGCTGGTGTTAGCCGGGGAAGACCCTGGTGGACGCTGGCTCGGGCCTGAAGATCGCCCGGTCGGTGCCGCACGGGCATGTTGCCGCGATGTGGGCGATGGCGCAGCGGCTGGGGCTGCCCGGTTGCTCGGCCCCTATGGGTCGGCTGCGGGACCTGGCGTGGGGGTTGATCGTCTCCCGGGTGGTGGCGCCGGCATCGAAGCTGGCCACCCTCGCCGCCCCGGGATTGATGTCACCCTGGGTGCGGACTTGGGCGTGGTCGGGGTCCACCGATGATGTGTACGCGGCGGCGGACTACCCGAGAATAATTTGGCTGCAACGTATCTGGCCACGAAGGTGTACCCCACAGGGATGCGTTGTACTACCTGTCGTCGTCGTGGATGACCGGGATTAAATGCCCGTTGGCCAAGCGGGGTATTCCCGGGACGGGAAGAAGGGCCTCCCGCACGCATCGTTGGCTCCTGTCCGAACGGATTATTGGTCGACAGGTGGTGCTGGGAGCCGGGATCAGCTGGTTGCGGCGGCAACTGGGTCATTGGGGTGGGGTTCGAGTGGGGTGATAGTTAGATGCATCCACTCGTAGAGCGGCAGAGCCCCGAGTAGATCGCCGAGCTGGGTCTGGCTGTTGGCGCGGTAGAGACCCAGGACTTTGCTGCCGCCTGGTGCGGCGCGTAGCTTCCAGACCCGGAGGAGATGCCCCTCGTCGACCAGTTTCGCGGCGGCGGTCGCCTCGGCGTTTTCGCGGTGCTGGACCTCCGATGCCGGAGTGCCATCCGGGACGTTGACCTCGAACTCGACCAGGAATTCCATGATGTCCTCTTTCCGAGAGGCCGGGTGGGCGTCGGTCACTCTGGAGGGGGAGTTGATCTGCTGACCGCCGTCGCTGTCGTAGGTCGCGCCGGTGAGAGCTTTGTTCGTCATGAGGTGGATGGCAAACGCGGAGCAGGGTGAACCTGGCCGTGGTGGACTGGATGCCCAAGCCGGCTGGAAGATCAACTCCGGTGCTGTTCGGCGAGCCGGGGGTCATCTATACCCCAACCAACCAACGAGGTAGGGAGGGAGGGAGCCAGCCACCAACTGGCGCCTGGCCAATGGCCGGCGATCTGGCGGCCGTCGACTCGCGTGTTGGAGTTGGCTTCCACGAGCAAGGGTGATGGTGACGATGCCACGACCTTGCCACGTATCTCGGCGATTGCGCACTCTGTCAGCGTGAAGATTCCGGGATTGACGCCGACGGTAGATGAGAGTGTCAACAACCCGTCAGGAACTCGCTGCCCCGTCTTCAGCTGCGGAAAATACGCGCTGCATTGTTTGTCGGGCAGGGTCATTCGGGTGCGGCGACAGCGGCGTCACCTCATCAGTGCGCCACACCCGCAGCGGCATCGAGGCGAGGACTTTCTCGAGCTGGGCGCCATCGTCGGCGGTGAACAGGCCGAGGGTGCGCCATTCGCCTGGTTGCAGCGGTGGGCGCCACAGGCGCAGCAGGTGTCCCTGGGCCGCGATTTCACGCGAGTGCGCGGCCTCGCGGGTCCGGATGTCCTGGACGGCAGCGTCTGATGTTCCATCCGGGACGTGGGTAGTCATCGTCACGAGATATTCCATAGTGAACCCTCCAAGGCTGGCATCGGCGGATGTGGCTGATGACGTGATGAAGCTGTGATGTGCTGGTTTTCGCCCGGGGCGGTATGAAGGCCTGGATCGCTTGTGCGGCCTACCCCTCCGAGATCCGGACGACCCGGCTGCCGATATAGGGCGACCCTCGGTCGAAGACCGTCGCCAGGGCCTCAGGCGCGCGCTCCAGGCCCGCGAACTCGCTGACCACCACCCGCAACCGCTTCGCGCGCAGCAACACCCCGATC
>DASVHT010000452.1:0-5120 GCA_036382455.1 Dermatophilaceae bacterium | reverse complement strand
TGCGGATGGATGAGGGCCATGTGGCAGGACCGGCCGGGTCGGGGCGGCAAGCACGACCACCGCCCACACGGATGGCGTCAGCGAGGAGCTACCCCACTAGACCCAGCGTTGTATGATCGTGATGTTTTATCCACAGGATTCACGTGTATGTTCGATTACAATTGACTGCATGAGCGACACCCCTCGGACTCAGACACCGCAGCATCCGGCGCGGCTGTCGAGCGCGGTCTGTGGTGCCCTGGATGACGTGCTTGCCGGGCTGGAGGCCGTACGCGTCGCTGATCGGACAATGGCGGCTGACGAGGATCGACTGGCCTGGATCGAGAAGGTCACCGAGGCCGAGAGGCGGGTGTCCGCGCTCAAGACGGTTCTGATCGGAGAGGCTGACGAAGCCGGATCGGCGATGCGTGTCCGTCACACCCCCTTGCGAGACTGGCTGGCTGGATCCGGGCAGCAGAGTCCGCGGCAGGCGGCGGCGGCGCTGTGGAAGGCTCGAGACCTGGAGCAGCGTCCTCGGGTCCAGGAGGCTGCGACGAGCGGCCGGATCAGCTTGGAGCAGGCGTCTGCCATCAACCAGGCCCTTAACGGGCTGCCGACGGGTTTGGACAAGGGCCAGCACCAGCACGCCGAGGACCTCATCCTGGCCGCGGCCACGCACACGCCGGCCGAGAAGCTGCGGACGATGGCGGAGTCATTGGTCACCCAGGTCGCGCCGACACAGGCGGAGACGCCGGAGCAGCGGGCGGCTCGGTTGGAGGCTCGGGATGCCCGGGCAGCGACTCGGAGGTGCCTGCGGTTCGGACCCGAGACCGACGGGTCGATCGACTTCTCCGGGAGTCTGCCGGTGCTCGACGGGCGACGGCTGCAGCAGCTCGTACAGGCGATCGCCGACCGTGCCTACCGGACAGCGAAGGACACCCGGGACCGGAGGCGGTTGCTCGAGACTTCGCAGGAGCGGCTGGCGGACGCGTTGTCGACGCTTGTCACCGTCGCATCTGCGGTGGAGAACCCGGATCCGTCACAGCCGACGCAGCCAGCTGGCGCAGGCATCCCCACCGCTGCCGCTCAGCTGATGGTCGTCATCCCTTACGAGAGGCTGCTCGATCGCGCGTGCGACCGCGGGGTCCTGATGGATGGCACAGCAGTGTCGCCCGGGCAGCTGCGCCTCTTGGCGTGTCAGGCGGAGCTGGTCCCCGTCGTTCTCGGTACGAACTCCACGGTCCTCGACGTAGGCCGGACACATCGGCTCGTACCACCTGCCCTTCGGCTGGCGGTCTCGCTCCGCGACGGCGGCTGCGCCTATCCCGGGTGCACGGTCCCGATGCGGCACTGCGACGTGCACCACATCACGCCCTGGCAGCTCGGCGGCCCGAGCAACCTCGGCAACGTCGTCGCCCTGTGTCGCTCACACCACGGGCTCATCGAACCGGCCCCACCCGCTCGACTGCCCGACGGGACTGTGGAGCCGGTCGATCAGTGGCAGGTACGCATCGACTCCCGCGGACTCCCCGAGTTCCTGCCGCCCCTGGCGGTCGACCCGTCCCGGACCCCTATCCGCAAGATCGCCACTCACGCACAGACCCTGCTAGACACGGGCTGAGGTCGACGGGCGGTCGGTCCCCCAGGAGTGGCCGCCGGCTCAGCCTCAGGCTCAGGACCAGCGGAACTGCACGGCGTCGGGGTGGCTTTCCGTGTCGTGCATCCCGTCAAGGATCGCCATGTCGGCGTCGGAGATCTCGAAGTCGACCTCGGCGTTCGCCTTGATGTGGTCGGGGGTGGTCGCTTTGGGCAGCGGTGCGGCGCCCTTCTGGAGCAGGTAGCGGATCGAGAGCTGCGGCGCGCTGACCCCGTACCGGCGGCCCATGTCGACGATGTCCGGGTGGTTGACGATGCGGCCGTGCGCGAACGGCGAGTACGCCTCCACGAGGATGCCGTGCTCGACGCAGGCGGCGACGGTGTCGGAGACGTCGTAGCCGATGTACCACTGGATCTGGTCGACCGCGGGAATGGTCGTACAGGCCGGCAGGAGGCTCTCGAGGTCGGGGCGTGTGAAGTTGGACACGCCGATCGCCTTGACGCGGCCGCTCGTGAGGAACCCCTCCATGGCGCGCCAGACTTCCTTGTTCTCCTCGCGGCAGTCCTTACCCATCTGGTCCCAGGGCCAGGGCGCATGGATGAGGAGCAGATTGAGGTAGCCGAGCCCGATCTCGCGCATCGTGATCTCGAACTGCTCGACGGCGGCGTCGTAGCTCTTGGCCTCGGCGGGCACCTTCGACGTGATGTAGATCTCCTCGCGAGGGATCCCCGAGTCGCGCACGGCCCGGCCGACAGACGCCTCGTTGTGGTAGGCGCGAGCCGTGTCGATGTGGCGGTAGCCGGCCTCCAGCGCCGCCGCGACGGCGCCGTAGCACTCGTCACCCTCGGCGAGCAGCCAGGTGCCGAAGCCCAGCTTCGGAATCGCGGTGCCCCCGTTGAGCGGGAAAGTCCCTGTCAAAGCGTTCATGGGTGTCCTTCATCGTGTGCTGCCATACTGTCACGCGCCAGGGACACGCCATGCCCTTGAGGCGGGCCGGGAACGGAAGGCCGCCGACGCCCCCGTCGCAGCGCGGGCCTCCTGCCCCTGATATCCGCGCGCTGACCGTCAACTCCGGTGGGGGCCGACGGGCGCGCTTCGACGGATGGACACCCCCTCCGTGATCGCGCGTCCGGGTCAGGGCGTCCCGAGGCCGAGGATCACGTCGTTGCACCGAGTGAGGGGCACCGCCGCGCTGAGGAACGGCAACTGCGCGAATTGCCACTCCGCGTCCGGCTGGGTGGTCGAGAGGATCTCCGGCTGGATCTGGGCATGCGGGATGTTCACCGTCAGGCTGGAGGGCATCTTGCTCGCGATGGCCCCTGACACGGCCCCGGCGAGGGTGCCGCCTGCGAAGGCGTCCGTGAGGGCCGTGAGCATGAGGGCAATCGACCCGCCCGTCATCGCGGCGGCCACCGACCGCGTGCATGGCAGCCTCTCGGACTACTACAGCGCCCAGGGTGAGTCGCCCGGTCACTGGTCTGGCGACGCGTTGAACGGCGTCGGCCTCGCCCCAGGCGATGAGGTCACCAGCGAGCAGTTGAAGCTGCTGTTCGGCGCCGGGCTGCATGCGGTGACGTGGCGCCGAGGCGCGTAGATCTTGCGGTCGGAAGGCGCGCTCATGCCGATGAGGGTTAGTCCTCTCATCCGGGATATGCATGTGATCGACGCCGATCGGGGGCACCCCACGACACTCCGCAGGGCCCGGATGGATGCGGGCATCGAGGGCGCTGCCATGCCCCGGCGGCTGCTCCATCGACCGCCCGTGGTCATGCCTGGATCAGATCAGGAACCCAGCTCGAAAGCTGTCACCAGCTCGCGGTTGAAGGCTGGCAGGTCGTCGGGTTTGCGGCTGCTCACCAGGACCCAGCCGTTAGCCGGACATACCTGCACCTCTTTGTCGACCCACTCTGCTCCCGCGTTGGTGAGGTCGGTGGCCAGGCTCGGCCAGGACGTCATCGTCTTGCCGCGCACCACGTTCGCCTCGATCAGCGACCACGACGCGTGGCAGATGGCCGCGATGGGCTTGCGCGCCGCGACCCACTCTTTGATGAACTCGACGGCCGCATAGTCCAGCCGCAGCGCGTCGGGGTTAGCCACGCCGCCGGGGAGCACGAGGCCGTCGTAGTCGGCCACGTTCGCCTGGGAGACTGAGGTGTCGACCGTGAACGTGTCGGCCTTGTCGAGATGGTTGAATGCCTGCACCGTCTCACCGGCATCCACGGTGGATAGCAGCTGTGGGGTACCCCCGGCCTTGAGCACGGCCTGCCAGGGCTCGGTGAGCTCGACCTGCTCGATGCCTTCGGACGCGGTCAGGAACGCGATCGTCTTCGCCATGCCTCTGGTCTACCCCAATGGCGGTCGTCCGTCGAATCCAAGGCCCGGAAGACATAACGCACCTTGTTCCCTGAAGCCGTGTGTGGCTTCCATCGCCTCGACGATTTCATACATAGCGCCATTGGACCACCACGGCTGACCACCCCGGGCCATTTAGGTTCATACTCCTAACCGATAGGCGGTGCCATGGTCGAGCCAGAAATGAGCCGCGGTGGGCGCCACCGGAACGTCCGCATCTGCCGCATTTCGCGCGGTCGTCACGAAGCAGCGCTGGCGGCCTTGTCTGGGTGAGGGATCCCTGCCCCGATCACGGATCGTCTTGCGGGCCGTGTTCTCAGCTGGAAGCGATGAGGGCGGGCAGGTCGGCCATGTCGGCGAAGACAACGTCCGCATGGTGAAGCCAGTCCTTGGGTGTCGTAGCGGCGTAGCCGAGGACACGCATACCTGCGGCTTTGGCTGCTTGGACGCCGGAGGGGCTGTCTTCGATCACCACGCACCCTGCGGCAGCGGTGGTCATGGAGTGCGCAGCGTGCAGGAACAGGTCCGGTGCGGGTTTGCCGTGCGCGACCTCGTCACCGGAAAAGATCCGTCCGTCGAAGCGTCGGTACAGATTGGTCAGGCCGAGGGTGAACCGCATCTTGTCGTGGCTGCCGTTGGAGGCGATGCAGGTGGGGACCGTGATGTGGTTTAACGCCTCAAGGATGCCGGGGGTCGGGGTGAGCTCGCGGGTGAAAGCGGTGCGGACGGCCTGGTCCAGCTCGTCGATCCAGCTCGGTGGCACGGGGCGACCGAGCCGGGCGGTGATCGCGACGAGCGTGGCTGGCATGCCGATCCCGAGGAAGTCACGGACGCAAGCGTCGTAGGAGGTCGGAACACCCAACTCGCATAACATCTCGGCCTGGACCCGCAGTGAGATCCGATCGCTGTCGATCAGGACGCCGTCGCAGTCGAAGATCACGAGCTCGGTCACCTCAACGACCCTAATGAATCAGCGACGACGTCGCTCAAGACGATCCGCTTGCGAGGGTGCAGGTTCACCGGCCGATGGGACGGCGCGCAACGTCCGGTCTGAAGTGCTGCGTGATGAGCAATCCGCTGCCAACCTAGGGTCATGCAACGTGATCCGGGCAGCCATCAAGGCGTTCCGCGATTGTCCACCTCAGCACGCACGAAACTGCTGGTGTCTCTTGGCGCAGCGATCGTTGGCGGC
>DASVHT010000451.1:0-2340 GCA_036382455.1 Dermatophilaceae bacterium | reverse complement strand
GCGGCTGCGCCGGCCGCATCTCCCCGGGCAAGTGCCAGGCGGGCGAGGAACACCTCGCAGCCCACAGATCGGTCGGTCGTTGGGATCTGTCGTGCCAGATGGAGACTCTGGTCCCCGTGCCGTCGGGCGGCATCGAGGTCGTTCCACTGGTAGTGCACACGGGCGAGGCCCAGGTGCGCTCCGCAGGAGACGGGAAGCGGCAGACCTGCTGCCTGCTCTGCGGCGTGCTTGAAGCTCTCGACGGCCAGATCGAGCTGGTTGTCCATCTCCTGAATGAGGCCCAGGCCGATCCAAGCCATGATGTCGTTGACCTTTTCTCCCGCCTGGCTCATGGAGATGGCTTCGGTGTACGCACTCCTCGCCTCGGCGCGGTTTCCCTGGAGCTGGTGGGCGTAGGCCAGCTTGACGACCGCGGCGGTGCGGAACGGGAGGTTGTCGGGGTGCAGGTATTCGAGGGCACGGCGCGACTGGCTGATGATGGTCTCGGCGTCGTGCCGGGTGAGGGCCAACGTCGCCCGCACGGAGGCGATGCGACCGACGAGGTCCCGGGTCCGATCGTCTGTCCCGGCGCCTTGCAGCGCGCGCTCAGCAGCCTGCAGCCGCGCCTCGACGTCGGGCATCTGGCCCGAGCTGAGCAACACCTGGGCATAGGTCACCCAAAGCGACGGCCTGGCATCCAACAGCGTGGTTGGGAGCGACTCCAGCCAGCGAAGGATGGGGACCAGTGCGCCGCGAAAGGCGAGCGGCACCCCGCTTCCCTCGATCAAGCGCCCGGCCCGCTCGACGTCGTGGCCGGCAGCAGCATGCTCGAAGGCCTCGATCTCGAAACCGTTGGCCTCATACCACTCGCTGGCTCGGATGTGATCCTCGTCGAGGCCCCCGCCCGCCATGGCCTGCTGCCCGCGCGCTTGGCGCAGCAGGTCGGCGAACAGATGGTGGTAGCGGAACCAGTGCCGTTCCGTGTCGAGGGAGATGAGGAACAGGTTTGCTCGATCGAGGTATTCGAGCGTCTCGTGACCGGAGGCAGAGGCGTCGAGCAGCACGGCGTCACAGAGCGGGCCGCAGAGGCGATCGAGGATGGACGTGCGGAGCAGGAAAGCCTGCACGCGCTCAGGCTGGCGTTGGAGGACCTCCTGGAGCAGGTAGTCGAGCACGAACCGGTTGCTGCCGGTGAACGACCTGATGAAGCCGCGGGCGTCCTCCCGACCCTGCAGCGAGATCGCCGCCAGTTGCAGGCCGGCGATCCAGCCTTCCGTCCTGGCGTCGAGCGCGGCGATCTCGTCCGTGGACAGGTCGAGGTTCATGACGCGGCCGAGGAACTCGGCGGCCTCGGACGGGGTGAAGCGGAGATCGGCGCCGCGCAGCTCGGTCAGCTGGCCTCGGGCGCGCAGTCGCGCCAGGGGCAGCGCTGGATCCTCGCGGGTGGCGATGACCAGGTGCAGCTGGGGCGGCAGGTGCTCGACCAGGAAGGCCAGCGCGTCGTCCACCGGTTGGGCGTCGAGGACGTGGTAGTCGTCGAGCACGACCACGACATCGCTCGGGATGCCGGCGATGTCGTTGAGCAGGGTCGTCAGTGTCGATTCGAGTGGCGGCGGTTGCGGCGACTGAAGCAGAGGCAGCACTCCGTCCCCGATCCCCGGCGCAGCCGTTCGGAGCGCCGCGATCAGATAGGTCAGGAAGCGGCCGGGGTCGCTGTCGCCGGCATCGAGCGACAGCCACGCCGCCGGTCGCCCGCAGCCCGCAACCCATTCGCTGACCAGGGTGGTCTTGCCAAACCCGGCGGGCGCGGAGACCAAGGTCAGCCTGTTGCCGGCGGCGAGGCCGTCGTTCAGACGCTCCACGAGTCGCGGACGGGGGACGCTTCGCAGCCGGAGGGGTGGGAGGTAGAGCTTGGTGGCCAGGATCGGTGCGGGCACCAATCAACTATAGAGACGGGAGCGACGGCTCGAGCACGGGCGAGGGAACCTGAACCGTCCCTGCACAAGGATCCGGAACGGGACACTCAGGTATGTCGGTGCGACATGGGCAACCTCGACGCACACGCGAAGTTGCCCGCTCCTGAGCACAAATAGAACGAATGGTCGGGGCGAGAGGATTTGAACCCGCGGTTCCCACGCCACGTATCGTGCTGCCCGACTGGGTGCACGCGGCACTCGCCTAGGGAGCTCGTTGGTCGAGCGCGCATCGGCGTGCTGGCTCTCCTACCGCCACCGGGCAACGTCGATGACGAGTGTCGAGCGCCCCTGCTGCTCGGCGTAAGTGACGATGTCTCCCGTGCCACCGAGGCCCTGTGCAGGGCGACCGTCCCAAACGGCAATGAGGAGGTCCGAGTCATCGGCT
>DASVHT010000450.1:0-5774 GCA_036382455.1 Dermatophilaceae bacterium | reverse complement strand
TCATCATCGGCTCGGGTCCGGCTGGCTACACCGCCGGTATCTACGCGGCCCGGGCGAACCTGAGGCCGGTGGTCTTGGAGGGCTCGGTGACCGCTGGTGGGGCGTTGATGACGACCACCGAGGTCGAGAACTACCCCGGGTTCAGCGATGGCATCATGGGCCCGGACCTGATGGAGGCCATGCGCGCCCAGGCCCAGCGGTTCGGTGCGGAGCTGGTTCGTGACGACGTCACGGCGGTGTCGCTGGCCGGCCCGGTCAAGAGTGTGACCGACGGTGAGGGCCGGACGTGGTTGGCGCGCACGGTGATCCTGGCGATGGGTTCGGCGTACAAGGAGCTGGGTCTGGCCGATGAGAAGCGTCTGGCCGGGCGTGGGGTCTCGATGTGTGCGACCTGTGACGGGTTCTTCTTCCGGGACCAGGACATCGCGGTTATCGGTGGGGGCGACTCGGCGGTGGAGGAGGCCACGTTCTTGACCAAGTTCGCCCGGTCGGTCACGATCGTGCACCGCCGAGGTGAGCTGCGGGCGTCCAAGATCATGGTGGCGCGGGCGTTGGCCAACCCGAAGATCTCCTTTGCCTGGAACGCTGTGGTGGGCGCGATCCACGGCACGGACAAGGTCAGCGGGACCACCTTGGTGGACACGGTGAGCGGGGCGAGTCGGGAGCTGGCGGTGACCGGTGTGTTCGTCGCGATCGGTCATGACCCGCGCAACGAGCTGATCCGCGGCGTGGTCGACCTGGACGCTGGGGGTTACGTGCAGGTGGTGGGTCGTACCACGGCGACCAACGTGGCGGGGGTCTTCGCCGCCGGTGACCTGGTCGATCACACCTACCGTCAGGCGGTCACCGCCGCGGGCTCGGGTTGCGCCGCGGCGCTGGACGCCGAGCGCTACCTCGCCGACCTCGACCAGGACACCATGCCGTCCCGTGACGGCGAGCCAGAGCTCTCCGCGAGCGCGGCTACGGTGAGCTGAGCCGGCCACGACATTCCGGCACATTGCACGGAGCTCGGTGGCCCGACCATCCCGGCTGAACCCCAGGCCCCTTTCGACAACGTAATATTCAGCAGACAACCCAAGGAAGGAGCCCCCGCCGTGGGAGCTACCAAGGAGACCACCGACGCGACGTTCGATGCCGACGTCCTGATGAGTGACGTCCCGGTCATCGTCGACTTCTGGGCGCCCTGGTGCGGCCCGTGCAAGGCGGTGGCTCCAATCCTGGAGGAGCTGGCCATCGAGCACGCAGGCAAGGTGTCGATCGTCAAGCTCAACACCGATGACAACCCCCAGATCACGTCGCGCTATGGCATCACCGGCATCCCGACGATGAACGTCTACGTCAAGGGACAGGTCGTCAAGAGCCTGGTCGGTGCACTGCCCAAACCCAAGCTGCTGCGCGAGCTGTCCGCCTATCTCAGCTGATCACGCCCGCCCGCCTGGGGTGGTGGGCGACCCCCGGGGGTCAGGGCTTCACCAGGTCTCTTGCCGTGAGGCTCCACCTTGTTGTTGTCTGTGACGGTGCACGCGGGAAGGGCAGGTATGTCGGAGCAGCCGGTTGCCCTCTATCGCGTCGGTGACCAGGGCGCCGCGGTGGCTTCCATCCGCGCCCTCCTGCACTCGACCGGCGACCTCGCGCCATCGATATCGCCGCCAGAGGCTGACCAACGCCCCGACGTCTTCGACGAGGACCTGGCACGGGCGGTGCGCGCCTTCCAGCAGCGGCGACGCCTCATCGTGGACGGCGTGGTCGGACCCCAGACCTACGTCGCACTGGACGGCGCCCGCTGGAAGCTTGGGGCCCGCCTGCTTTCTTACACCCCCGGGCACCTGCAACAGGGCGATGACGTGGCCGAGCTGCAGGAGCGCCTCCTTGCCCTCGGGTTCACCCCCGACCGCGTCGACGGCGTGTTCGGACCCAATACAGAGAAGGCCGTCCGAGCCTTCCAGCGCGGGGTGGGGCTGGAGGTTGACGGCAGCCTTGGGCCAGAGACCCTGCGGGCCTTCGCGGATCTCGCCCGGGCGGTGTCCGGAGGATCGCCGCACACGCTGCGCGAGCGAGAGCTTGTCCGTCGCTCGGGACACAGCCTGGCGGGGCGCATCGTCCTGCTCGACCCCGGCCACGGCGGGGACGACACCGGAACCGTCGCCCACGGCCTTTCCGAGTCCGAGGTCATGCTCGATCTGGCCCGCCGCATCGAAGGCCGCCTCAGCGCCATTGGCGTGACCGTGCTGTTCACCCGGTCCGCCACTGCCTGTCCCGACGAGCTTGAGCGCGCGATCATGGCCAACCAGTCCGGCGCTGACGTCATGTTGTCGCTGCACTGCGACTCCGCGATCCAGTCAAGGGCCAGCGGGGTCGCGACGTTCTTCTACGGGCAGGAGCGCTTCGGCGCCTGGTCAGCCGTGGGCGAACAGCTGGCCGACCTGATCCAGCGAGAGGTGGTGGCCCGCACCGGCCTGACCGACTGTCGTTCACATGCGCGCGCGTGGGTCCTGCTGCAGCGCACCCTGATGCCAACCGTGCGGATCGAGGCTGGATACCTCAGCCACCCCAGGGACGCGGCACGGCTGGCCGACCCCATGTTTCGCAACACCGTCGCCGAGGCGATCGTCATCGCCCTGCAACGGATGTACCTCGGCGAGGACGACACCAACGCCACGGGCGTCCTCAGACTTGGTGACCTGCGCTCCTACCTCACGGCGCAGCACGCCGCCACCGAGTAGAAGAGGCAGGCTCGCCGCCAGCCCGCCCAGTTCCACCGAACCGGGTCCTGTTGCGCCGAAGCAGGTCGCGCCCTCGGAGGTGCCGGTTCAGTGGTCCCGGAGCAGCAAACCGGGGGGTGGATGGTGGGTTCAGGCTCGTCGGGGGGGGCTCAGCGCCGGTGCCCGCACCGAGGTCAAGAGGCGCTCGACGACGGCCTCGACATCTTCGCGCCACGTCAGGGCCGTGCGCAGGTCCAGGCGCAGGCGTGGATACGTCCGATGGTCGCGAACGGTCTTGAAGCCCACCGCCGTCAGGAACCCCGCGGGGATGACACAGGCCGCCTTCGGGGAGTCCGGGTCTCCCAGATAGCCAAACGCCTCGACTGCCCGGATTCCTCGGCGGACCACGTCCTTGGCCGCACTCTGGATGAGCACCCGCCCCAACCCCTGCCCGGCAAAGGAGGGGATCACCTTGGCCGTCATCAACATCACCGCATCGGCGGATACGGGGGCCGTGGGGAATGCGGCCGCACGCGGCACCAGATGCGGCGGGGCGAAAGTGATGTAGCCGGCGGGTGTCTCGTCCACATAGGCGATCTGGCCGACGCTGCCCCATTCCAGCAGCGCTGCGGACAGCCACGCCTCCTTGTCAAGGCCGGGGTCACCGCGGGCGATCGATCCGGCGGCCAGCGCCGGGCTGAGCTCCCAGAAGATGCAGGTGGCGCACGGTTCGGGCACGTCCTTCATCCGGTCCAGGGTCAGGGACAGAACCTGACGCCCACCGCTGCTCACGACGCCATGCCTTCCACGCGCCTGAGGTCTCCGAGCAGGCCCATGTGCACGACACCGCGTTCACGAGACGATCCGTCCTCTGCAGCAACCTCCATGGGAGACTCCTACCACGTGCCGCGCGACACGGCATACCCCTTGGTTGCACGCATCCCCGATGACAGGGAAAGGACGATGGTCATGACCCACCCGGTAGGTCAGGACGGCCAGGTCCCGCGGGAGGCGCACGGATCGCGGCTCGACCCGTGGATGCAGTCCTACGCCGAGCGAACAGCGAACATGAACGCCTCCGAGATCCGGGCGTTGTTCGCCGTCGCCTCACGTCCTGAGGTCGTCTCCCTCGCCGGCGGCATGCCGTACCTCTCGGCCCTGCCGATGGACACGGTGGCCGCCGCCGTGGCCACAATGTTGGCGACGCAGGGACTGACGGCGTTGCAGTACGGCTCCGGGCAGGGCGACCCCGTGCTGCGTGAACAGATCCTGGAGGTGATGGCGCTTGAGGGGATCTCTGCCCACGCCGACGACATCGTCGTGACGACCGGGTCCCAGCAGGCTCTGGATCTGGTGACCCGCATCTTCATCGACCCCGGCGATGTCGTGCTCACCGAGGCGCCGAGCTACGTTGGCGCGCTTGGTGTCTTCTCTGCCTACCAGGCGCAGGTTGCCCATGTCACCTCAGATGATGACGGGCTCGTCCCCCAGGCTCTCGAGGAACGGATCGCCGGGCTGTTGTCTGCCGGCAAGCGGATCAAGTTCCTCTACACCGTCCCGAACTTCCACAACCCGGCTGGCACCACATTGTCGCCGCAGCGTCGGCCGCAGATCCTCGAGATCTGCCGGCGCCACGCCATCCTGGTGCTCGAGGACAACCCCTACGGCCTGCTCGGCTTCGACCGTGAGCCGTATGCCGCGATGCGCTCGCTGTCCGAGGAGGGCGTCGTCTATCTCGGCTCGTTCTCCAAGACCTTCGCGCCCGGGCTTCGGGTTGGCTGGGCGCTGGCTCCCCACGCGGTCCGCGAGAAGCTGGTGCTTGCCAGCGAGTCGGCGATCCTGTGCCCCTCGGCCTACGCCCAGATGACCGTGTCGACCTACCTGGCCACCTGCGACTGGAAGGCCCAGATCAAGATCTACTGCGATCTCTATCGTGAACGCCGTGACGCCATGATCGAGTCACTGACCGCTATGTTGCCGCAGGCGACCTGGACCCACCCCGATGGCGGTTTCTACGTCTGGCTCACCCTGCCCGAGGGCCTGAACTCCAAAGCGATGCTGCCGCGGGCGGTCACCGAACGGGTGGCCTATGTGCCGGGCACGGCCTTCTTCGCTGATGGCACCGGTCATCGCAACGTCAGGCTGTCGTACTGCTATCCCGACTCAGAGCGCATCCGCGAGGGCGTACGCCGCTTTGCCGGCGTCGTGCAGACCGAGCTCGAGCTGCTGGAGACCTTCGGGCCCTTTGCCGATACGACAGGTGGGGAGGCACCGTCCCATAGCGTGCAGTTCCCTGCTCCGGACCTCTCGTGATGCGCGTCATGAGATTGGATGGACGCCTCGGGCTCCCAGCTGTTCTGGTGGGCGCCACTGCCCCCACCCCCTTCGTGGTGAGGATTGAAACATGACGCACGTGCTGGTTCTGGCCGGAGGCCTCAGTCATGAACGCGACGTCTCGTTGCGCTCGGGTCGACGGGTCGCCGATGCCCTGGCCCGCTCGGGAGCCGAGGCCCACGTCCATGACGTGGACGGTACGCTGCTGGCCTCGATCAACAACTCACCCCCCGAGGTCATCTGGCCCGTGCTCCATGGAGCCACCGGCGAGGATGGGGCCTTACGGGACGTGTTGGGGTCGTTGGGTATTCCGTATGTCGGATCCCGCCCGTCCTCCTGCCGCCTCACGTGGGACAAGCCCGTTGCCAAGGCGTTGGTGAGCGCTGCGGGCATCTCGGTCCCTGCTGGTGTGGCACTCTCCCACGCCACTTTCCGAGAGCTGGGCGCACCCGCTCTCCTGGAGTCGGTGATCGACTCGCTCGGCCTGCCCCTGGTCGTGAAGCCGACGCGCGGTGGCTCGGCGTTGGGTCTGACCATCGTTCGGTCCGCCACCCAGCTCCCCTTCGCCATGGTGACGGCCTATGCTTATGGTGATATCGCCATGATTGAGCACCTCGTCGAGGGCGTCGAGGTTGCCCTGTCGATCGTGGAGGACGACCACGGTCAGGCCCAGGCTCTTCCCGCCGTCGAGATCGTTCCTGACGGAGGGGTCTACAGCTACGAGGCCCGCTACACCGC
>DASVHT010000449.1:0-8182 GCA_036382455.1 Dermatophilaceae bacterium | reverse complement strand
CCGGACACGCTGCGGGTGCTCCCGGGGATCGTGGCCGGCGTCGGTGGTTACGGAAACTGCCTCGGCCTGCCCAACATTGGTGGTGAGGTCGTCTTCGACTCCTGCTACCAGGGCAACCCGCTGGTCAACGCCCTCTCGGTCGGCAAGATGCGGATCGAGGACATCCACCTCGCCAAGGCCTCGGGCGTCGGCAACAAGGTCGTCCTGTTCGGGGCCAAGACCGGCGGGGACGGTATCGGTGGCGCCTCGGTCCTCGCGTCCGAGACGTTCGACGCCGACGGCCCGGCCAAGCGGCCTGCGGTCCAGGTCGGAGACCCGTTCGCGGAGAAGGTGTTGATCGAGTGCTGTCTGGCACTGTATGCCGCGCACGTGGTCGACGGCATCCAGGACCTCGGCGCCGCGGGCCTGTCCTGTGCGTTCAGTGAGCTCGCGTCCAACGGCGACGGCGGCATGCGGGTGTGGCTCGACCGGGCCCCGCTGCGTGACGCCACGTTGCGGGTCGAGGAGATCCTCATGTCCGAGTCCCAGGAGCGGATGATGGCGGTGGTTGCGCCGGCCAAGCTCGAGGAGTTCATGGCGATCACCAACCGCTGGGACGTCGAGGCCACAGTGGTTGGCGAGGTCACCGACGGCAAGCACCTCGAGGTCCTCTGGCAGGACGAGCTGATCGTCGACGTGCCGCCGCGGTCGGTTGCCCACGACGGGCCCGTCTACAACCGCCCGATGCAGCGACCGGCATACCTGGACGCCCTGCAGGCATCAGCTCCCGACCACCTGCCCCGCCCAGGCGACGGTGCGGGTCTCAGGGCAGCCCTGCTGGCCCTGATGGCGTCCCCGAACCTGTGCGACAAGTCGTGGATCACCGGCCAGTACGACCGCTACGTCATGGGCAACACCGCGCTCGCCATGCCTGATGACTCTGGCGTGCTGCGCGTCGATGAGGAGACCGGTCGCGGTGTCGCGATCTCGACCGACTGCAACAGCCGCTACGCCCAGCTCGACCCGTATGCCGGCGCCCAGCTGGCGCTCGCCGAGGCGTACCGCAACGTCGCGACTACCGGTGCGGTTCCCTTGGCGATCTCCGACTGCCTGAACTTCGGCTCCCCTGAGGACCCCGCGGTCATGTGGCAGTTCGCCGAGGCCGTGCGCGGCATCGCCGAGGGCTGCAGGACTCTCGGCATCCCGGTGACCGGCGGCAACGTCTCGCTGTACAACCAGACCGGGGACGTCGCCATCCATCCGACCCCCTTGGTGGCGGTCCTCGGCGTCATGGAGGACGTGGCGCGGCGGACGCCGTCGGGCTGGAAGACGCCTGGCCAGGCCATCTACCTCCTGGGAAGCACGGCTGACGAGTTCGGTGGCTCGGCCTGGACCGAGGTCGCGCATGGCCACCTCGGTGGTCTGCCACCGCGGGTTGACCTCCAGCGCGAGCGTCAGCTCGGCGAGATCCTGGTGACCGCCTCTCGCGAGGGCTTGGTCGAGGCCGCCCATGACCTCTCCGAAGGTGGCCTCGCCGTTGCTCTGGCCGAGGCGTCCCTGCGCAACGGCGTCGGTGCCCGGATCTGGCTGGATGACGTTTGCGAGCGCGACGGCGTCGACGCCTTCACGCTCCTGTTCAGCGAGTCGACCGGTAGGGCGATCGTCGCCGTGCCGCCCGCCTCGGAGGACCGGCTCATCGCCTTGTGCTCGGCGAAGGGCTTCGAGCATGCCCGCATCGGCGTGGTCGAGGACGAGGCTGGCGCGCTGGATGTCCGGGGTCAGTTCACCCTGCCGCTCGATGAGCTGCGCTCGGTCCACACCTCAACGCTGCCAACCGTCTTCGCCCCGCGCTGAGTACGACAGCACGATGAGATGACTGTGGGTAATTCCGGGACTGCCGCTACCGATAACCTGCGCACCATCACGTGGTGCATGCCAGCCCGTCCAACTGGGAGTTGGGCGCCTTGGGGCTGGGTTTGCTGGTGATCTTTGGTCTACCAGTCTGGGCCAGGCGCAGAGGTTCCCGCCCCCTGGATGCTGAGCAACCGCGCAAGTGAGGACTCGACGCCTCGGGCCGAGGTTTGGGACGCTCGTGACGTGGCTCCTCAGGTCGAACGACCCGGCCTGGGCCAACCGGCGCCGGCTGCTGACCGCCCATGAGCGCCTGCGCCCTGAAACCTTTGCGAAGATGTGGAACTCGCTGATCGACACCGGCGACCCCGGGGTGCAGATCCTTCAGGCATACGTGGCCAGATAGGAGGAGCTCCGCGCCCTGCTCAACCTGTCCGGCACAAACCCCGAACGCCACCTCATCCGCACGAGGTTGGACAGCTAAGCCGTCACCGTTTCCCAGCGGGGGTTCGGTAGCTCATCACCCTTGAGAGCGCGTGCGGTTGCGGGTCCTGAACTTTGATCCCGAATAGCCACCCATGCCAAGCAGGATCACCCAGAGAGGACCCGTCTTGCCGAGGGTGGGGGTGTTGGTGAGGACGCGCGCCAGTACGACAGCAAGTGAGATGACTGGGGCGAGTGCCTGGTCACAAAGGTCAAGATCGAAGACAGATCTCCGCGCCCCGGCGTGTGCCCGCCGCCCGTCATCGCTCAGTCCTCTGTGCGAGAGCCAGACCCAGCGCGGCCAGGACTCTTGGCTCGTCGGGGAAGTCGCCGATCAGGACTCGCACAGGAAGCGGTCGCTCCTTGATAAGGGTGGGCACAGCCAACACCCCGCGGGAGACAACTTCTGCGGGCTGCGCATAGATGTCGACGATGTTCAGGTCGTAGCCGGAGGGAGCGTATCGGTCGCACATGTCGCGCAGCCGACGCTCTGCCCGGGTGGAAGTGGGTGAGGCTCCGCTGACGAACAGGGTCAGCTGGAGTCGTTCCGGGGTTGGCGCCCATTCCCTTGTCTGTGGTTCGGAAGAGGTGCTCATGGCTCGTTCTCTGGGTTTCTGGCGGTGCGCCTCCGCCCCTGCGCCAGCCGCTCCAGCCGCACGGCTTCTTGCCGCCGCTCGCTCGCCTCGATCAGTCTCTGGGCCAGTCTCTCCTCCGCCGCGAAGTCAGCCTGCAGTGTGGCCACGTGCGCGTCCACACTCTCTCTGCGGTCCTCCAGCGCGCGGGCGAGCTCCGCGGACTCGCGCGACATCCCCTGTGCTGCGGCACGCTCGGCACTCTCCGCCGCGATGCGAGCCGAACCGGTTAGCACCCCCTCCGCGCCGATGACCACGGGGACAACCTCGATGCCGGTGTCGCTGAGAACGAACTCGCGGATCTGGTTCGAGTGCGCCGTACCACGGCTCTTGAGCACGTACAGTCCGCGGTTGCGCTCCCCAAGAGCGGTCAGTGTGGCGAGCTCCAGCGACGTGTCGACCAACGAAGAGATGTTGATGATGGACTGCGCTAGCTCGCCTTCGTCGGTCAGCACCGTCATCACGGCCGTGATGGAGGCCGACTTGAGGTAATAGACCTGGCGCATGAGCATGGCCGAGACGTCGAAGGCAGTGGCACCGCGGGCCAGGCTGCTCACCGGGTCGATCACCACCATCGTCGGCGTCGTCGCCTGGATCAGACGCTGCATGACGGCCAGGTGGTCCTCCAACCCGCGGGTGGTGGGCCGCTCACAGTGGAAATGCAGCAGCCCCCGCTCCACCCAGCCAGCAAGGTCCATCCCGATAGAGGCCAGGTTGCGGTGGATCTCGGACTCGGACTCCTCGAAGCTGAAGAACAGCACAGTCTCCCCGCGCCGGCAGGCGGCGTCGGCGAAGCTTGCCGCGATCGTCGTCTTACCGGTGCCGGACGACCCGCTGATGAGGACACCGCTGCCCCGGAACACACCGGACCCGCCGAGCATCTCATCCAACCCCGGCACCCCGGTTGACACCCGCTCGCTGCTGACATGCTTGTTCAGTTCGAGCGAGGTGATCGGTAGCACCTCGAGTCCGTGGACGCCGATCAGGAACGGGTACTCGTTCCTGCCGTGGTTTGAGCCGCGGTACTTGAGCACCCGGAGCCGGCGGGTGGCGACGTCCTGGACCACCCTATCGTCGAGCACCACAACGCAGTCGGAGAGATACTCCTCGATGCCGCGCCGCGTGAGCGTGCCCGCGCTACTCTCCCCGGTGATCACGGTGGTCAGCCCTCGGTCCTTGAGCTGGCGGAACAGCCGCTGCAGCTCGGACCGGACCAGGGCCGGCGTGCTGAAAGCGGCGAACAACGCCTCCACATTGTCGATGGCGACCCTTTTCGCGCCAATCGTCTCCACGGCCGAAGCGAGCCGGACGATCAGCGCCTCGAGGTCGAACTCGCCGGTATCGACGGCCTGGTGCTCCAGAGTCAGCGCGTCGACCACCAGTCGGCCGTCAGCCTCCAACCCATCAAGGTCGAAGTTGAGCGAGCTGACGTCGGCCACCACGTCGGACCGGTTCTCCTCGAACGTTAGGAACACTCCCGGCTCGCCGTAAAGGGTGGCGCCGTTGACCAGGAACTGCAACGCGAACAGGCTCTTGCCGGCGCCAGGCGGGCCGCACACCAGGCTGGGCCGTCCGGCCGGCAACCCACCGCCGGTGATCTCGTCAAAGCCCTTGATCCCCGTGGGGCTCTTGGGCAACACCGAGCCCGGTCGTTCATCCACGTCTTCGATGTCGGCGTGAGTCACCATTCACCCGCTCCGATCGGTGCAACTGGTTACCAGTTCTTGATTATGCGGCTCGCGCCAGCGAACGAACAACCCAACGAACGGCTGACCCATTCCCAGACGTAGACTCGGTATAAGCAAGTAGCACCGGGCCGATTCACGATCCTTACGGTCCCCCGCTGCGGTGAGCCGCCAAACCGGTGACGTAAGACGAGGGATCACCCGAGATGTATGACCAGTCCTTGCTATTGCAGACGTTGTCCAGATTCGCCGTGGTTCTGCCGGCGCGCTACGACGTCCAGGAAGCGCTGAGCGAGCTCACGGAGAGCGTCACTGCGGTGTTGGGTCTATGCGGTAGCTGGGTCACGATGGCCGACGACGGACGGCTGAACTTCCTGACTGCGGTCAGCCAGGCTTCCGCGGAGCTGGAGCGCGATCACGCGCAGCTGCACCCCTTCTCGTGCCCGTGTCGAGAGGCGTACTCCACCGGTGAGGTTGTTCGGGTGACCGACGTCCGTGAGCAGTCCACCCGTTGGCCGGAGTTCTCGGCTTTCGCCACCCGTCTGTCGCTGGCAGGGGTCGCCGCGATCCCGATGCGGTTGGCCGACGAGATCATCGGCGCGCTCAACCTCTATTCGCCCGAGCCTCGGGACTGGTCGGACGAGGACATAGCAGTGGCTGGGGTGCTGGCCAACGTGGCGACCAGCTACGTGGTCAACGCTTCCAAGCTGCGCCAGCAGCAGCAGCTCACCGAGCAGCTGCAGGAGGCGCTGGAGTCCCGCATCGTCATTGAACAGGCCAAGGGGATCACCGCCCAGCAGCGCGCCATCTCGGTCAGCCAGGCCTACCAGCTGATGCGAGGCCATGCCCGCCGCAACAACGCCAGCCTGCGGGTCGTGGCCGAGGCGATCGTGGCCGTGGGGCTTCAGGTCTGAGCCGGCGGGCTGCGAGGAACGACCAGTTGCGGGACCGATACGGACGACTTGTGGGCCCTGCTGCAGCAGCCGACAAATGTTGAGGTTGCTGGCGTTGAGGTGGCTCAGCGCAGGCGCCACCCCTTGACCGGTGGTGGGGGCGGTGACTCGGCGCTGTCCGCCGTGGTGAACGCTGACGATCCGGCGAAGGCCCTGGCGAGCTGTATGCCGTCACGCAGCCCCGTCGGGAACGGGGATCGGGCAACCTGTCGGCGAAGGGTGGCGATGTCCAGCGGGCTTTTCGAGGCAACGGCCACGGTGTTGCCGAAGCGTTTCCCCTTGAGCACGTCGTGGGTCCCGATCAGGGCGACGTGCCCGAAGACGGTGGCCAGTCCGGCGTACACGCGCCGCACGTAAGCCATACCGGGCTCGTCAGCGAGGTTGAGCAGCATCGTCCCGCTCGACCGCAGCACCCGGGCGGCATCGGTGAGGAAGCCCACGGTGGCAAGCTCCCTCGGGACCCGCCCGCCGGCATACGCGTCTAGCACCACCACGTCGGCGCTCGCATCGGCGAGCTGGGCGACCCCCGTGAGACCGTCCACCGGACGCACCCGGATCCGGTGCGCTCGCGGCAACGGCAGCTCACGACGTACCAGCTCGGTCAGCTCGGCGTTCGGCTCGAGAACGATCTGTGGTGAGCCGGGGCGCTCGGCGTTGACGTATCGCGCCAACGTCAGCCCGGCGCCGCCGATGTGGGTGACGGCGAGAGGACCCGCCGGCAACGTGTCGATGACTGCGGCGAAGTGGGCGACGTACTCGAAGCCGAGGTTGCGCGGATCGGCCAGGTCGACGTGGGACTGGGGGCTGCCGTCCATCATCACGGTCACGCCGCCCCGGCCGTCCTCGTCGGGCACGAACTCGATCCGCGGCTCCTTCAAGGGCGCAGCATCGTCTTGATGGCGCTGCGGTCATCCATGGCGGCGTAGCCCTCGGCCACCCGCTCCAGCGGCAGCTCGAGGTCGAACACCAGACCTGGGTCGATCGCGCCCGACAGCACGTCGTCGCGCAGAGCCGGGAGGTACTGCCGAACCGGTGCCACGCCGCCGGCAACTCCGACGTTGCGGGAGAACATCGTGCGCACCGGCAGCTCGACCCCGTGAGGAACACCGACATAGCCCACGGTCGCGCCTGGGCGGGCAATGGCCAGAGCGGTACTCATCGACTGGCCGGTGCCCACACACTCCAGCACGGCATCTGCGCCCACACCACGAGTGAGGTCGAGAACCGCGGCCTCACCGGCCTCGCCGCGCTCGGCGATGACATCGGTGGCACCGAAGGACCGGGCGATCTGCTGCCTGGCTTCGTGCCGCGACATCGCAACCACACGCTCGGCACCCATCCGCGAGGCCGCGAGAACGCCTGACAGTCCCACTGCTCCATCGCCCACCACCACGACGGTGTCGCCCTCGTGCACACCTGCCGCCATGGCGGCGTGCCAGCCGGTGCCCATCACGTCGGAGAGGGCAAGCAGTGACGGAACCATTGCCTCGTCAGGGGTTTCGCGCGTCGAGACGAGAGTGCCATCGGCCAGGGGGACGCGGACATACTCGCCCTGGCCGCCGTCGACCATCAGCCCCTCACGGTCCGGCCCTCCCCAGAAACCGCCCGCCGAACAGGCCGACTGGATCCCGACCTGACAGTGCGGGCAGGTGTTGTCGGAGTACATGAACGGTGCGATGACGAAGTCGCCGGTGCGCAGTGACCGGACTTCCGAGCCGACCTCCTGCACGATGCCGACGAACTCGTGGCCGATCCGGAACGGCTTCTCGATCGGGTTGTCACCCCGGTAGAACCAGAGGTCCGACCCGCAGACGCAGGCGGCCACAACCTTCACGATCACGTCGGTCTGCCTATGGATGATCGGGTCCGGTACATCCTCGAGCCGGACGTCGTGGGCAGTGTGGATCATGGTCGCTCTCATGACACCAACCCTAGGCTGAGCCGGAGGGCCAGAGATGCCACCATAAGGCCATGCCCGCCCGTCGCCGCATCCCGTCCGCCGAGGGGCTGCACGCACTTCGGGTATGGCGCGCGGATCCGTCCGCGGCGCCGGCGGCCACTGTCGCCACGGCGGTTCGGTTCACGCTGGAGGAGCTGGCTTCGCGCGCGCCCGGGCGGACGCTGGAGGTCCGCGTCCCGCCATACGGCGCGGTGCAGTGTGTTGAGGGGCCGCGTCACACCCGGGGCACCCCGCCCAACGTCATCGAGACGGACGCTCGGACCTGGCTGGATCTGGTTACTGGACAGGAGGACTGGGCCAGTGCTCTGGCGGGCGGTATGGTGCACGCCAGCGGTCTGCGGGCCACCCTGGCAGACCATCTGCCGCTTGTCCCTGGCTAGGCTCGGGTCATGCGATTCGGTCTGACCATCCTGCCCGAGCACGCTTGGGTCAAGGCGGCCCCGATGTGGCGTCGGGCCGAGGAGCTCGGCTTCGACCACGCGTGGACCTACGACCATCTCGTCTGGGGCGGGCTGCCCGACTCGGCGTGGTACGGCACCACTCCCACCCTGACGGCGGCGGCGATGGTCACCTCGACGATCCGGCTGGGCACGTTCGTCACCTCACCCAACTACCGCCACCCGGTGACGTTCATGCGTG
>DASVHT010000448.1:0-2435 GCA_036382455.1 Dermatophilaceae bacterium | reverse complement strand
GCTGGAGAACCACAAGATCTTCCCGCCGATGGTCGTGCAGATGATGGCGGTCGGTGAGGACACCGGCGCCCTCGACACCATGCTCGGCAAGATCGCCGAGTTCTACGACCAAGAGGTCGAGGCCACGGCCGAGGCGCTGACGGCCCTGATCGAGCCGCTGATGATCGCGTTTCTGGGCGGCATCATCGGCGCGATGATCGTCGCGCTCTACATGCCGATCTTCAAGATCTTCGACTTGATCAAGTAGGCCGCAGGCGCCGTCCGTGGTCCCTCGGCATCTGCGCGCTGATTTTGGACCGAATGGGCGTCAAGGTCGAGAGGCTTCAGCCGATAACTCCAGTGTCATCCCAGCCGCCTCGTCCGGTGCGGCTCACTCGAACAGGAGAAGTCAATGCTCGCTCGCCTGCACAGGTCGATGGAGAAGAGGGACGAGGGCTTCACCCTCATCGAGCTCCTCGTCGTCATGATCATTATCGGCATCCTGGCCGCGATCGCCATCCCGGTGTTCCTCAGCCAGCGGGCCAAGGCGCAGGACTCGGCGGCCAAGGCCGACGTCTCGACCGTCGGCAAGGACATCGCCACGTTCTACGTCGACGGGGCTGGGACCGGGGCCGTTACGATCGTCGGCGGCAAGTATACCTTTACACCGACAGTCGGCGCCGCCCAGACGTGGGGCCTCGCGAGCCAGAACGTCAAGATCAAGAACGCTGATGCAACGAACATCGTAAGTGACGGCAACTGGTGCGTCGGTGTGGAGAACCTAAAGGGCGACAAGCAGACCTGGAAGTACTCCGCCACCGCGGGCCTCACACAAGGCGTTTGCGTCGGCACCAGCTAAGACTCGGACAGACAGTCAAGGGGTCGGGCGGTCGCCGGAAGGCGGCCGCCCCTTCGGCCCATCACGCACTCACCACAGAAAGCGGTAGATACGCGTGCGGCAGGGCTGGCGGGTGACGCATCGCGACGACAGCGGCTTCACCATGGTCGAGCTGATCGTGGCGATGGTTATTCTCGTCACCGTCCTGCTCACGCTCATCACCGTGCAGGTCCGCGCGCTCCAGGGGGTGGCCCTGGGGAAGCAGCGTCAGCAGGCCACCGCCTATGCCAACCGCGCCATGGAGCAGATGCGCGCGTTGCCGTACGGCACTGTAACCGCCGGCCTGAACAGCACTGACCTGACCGGTGACCCTAATCTCACCGGGGGAAACCTGGTGCCGACATGCGGTGCCGCCGGCATCAGTGAGCCCGTAGTGACCACCGGGTCCGCCGCAACGGCTCCGCTCTACCCGCACGTGCAGACCATCGCGTCGACGGCCACCGTGAACGTGTCCTACAAGGTGAGCAGCTACGTCACGCTGGTCTCCACCACCCCCGGAGACACCTCCCAGGGGTACTGGCTCACGGCCATCGCCAACTGGCCCGCCACCGGTTCCTGCGGCGCCACCAAGACCGTTCGATCCCGGTCCCAGCTGTTCTCGCCCTCGGGTTTCCTGGCCACCGCGACGCACCCGTTCTCCGGTCCGTGTCAGGCGTTCTACGACGGCGCTGCGGCGAGCACGACCGCTGGCATCACGGTCAGCAGCGCGGGTGCGGCCGGGACGACCCCGTTCACCAACAACGACCTGACCAGCGGCAGTGTCTCGCTGCCGTCGCTGTCCGCGGCGGTGCAGTCGGAGGAAATGATCTCGGCACGAGGAGATGTCCGTGCGTGACTGGCGCCGCAACCCTGACTGTGGTTTCACCTTGCTGGAGGTTGTCGTTTCCATGGTGATCTTCGGCGTCGTGGCCCTGATCGTGGCCGGGCTCATCGTCAACACCATCCACCTGACCACCAGCAGCACCCAGCGCACCGTGGCCGCGAATCTGGCCGCCCAGCAGATCGAGGCCGTGCGGGACACCCGCACGCTCGACATCCCGGACGGGCAGACGGTGCTGCCGGCGAAGACCGTCGGCGGCACGACGTACACCATCACCCAGACGGCGAACTACGTGGTGGGCGGGTCGGCAACCAGCGCCTGCACCGGCAGCGGCGACCAGCTGTCCTACAAGCTGATAACCGTCATCGCTACCTGGCCCGACATGGGCACGGTGCAGCCGGTGCGCTCGGACACCCTGCGCAGCCTGGTCATCGGGTCGGACGGCCTGGATGCGTCGATGGGGACGCTCGCCGTCGCGGTGCAGGGGGCGACTGGGGATCCGCAACCCGACGTCCAGGTCACCGTGTCACCAGGCGGCGTCGCCCGTACCCCCGGCGTCGGTGGTTGTGCGCTCTTCGTCGGCCTGAACCCGGCCGTTACGTACACGGTGACGGTGGACAAGCTGGGCTTCGTCGGCATCGAGGGGGCACAGCAGGTCACCGTCAACAATGCCGGCATCCAGGCTGGCAAGATCACCCGGACATCGGTCAACTACCAGCAGAAGGGGGCACTGGAGGT
>DASVHT010000447.1:0-2362 GCA_036382455.1 Dermatophilaceae bacterium | reverse complement strand
CCCTGGGATCGCACACTCTGTCGCCCAAGGATGTCGAGGACGAGCTGATGCCGGCCGGCCCGGGTCTGCGGTATCACGTGGACACAGCCGAGGCATTGAGCATCGTGGCAGCTCGGACCGAAGATCGGCGGGTCATGAGGTCAGCTCCAAGCCGTCCAGAAGGGTCGGCAGCGCGGCCACGAACGCGTCGATCTGCTCGGTCGTTACCACCAGTGGCGGCGTCAGCCTGAGCGCGTCGGGTGTCGGCGCGTTGATGATGAAGCCGGCAGCAAGGGCACGATCGGCGACGGCGACCGACACGTCCGCCGAGAGCACGATGGCACGCAGGAGCCCGGTCCCTCGAACCCCCAGGATCAACGGGTGACCCAGCGCCGCAACGGAATCGGCCAGATGGTTGCCCACTGAGGTGGCGTGTGCCAACAGCCCGTCCTTGTCGATCGTGTCAAGGACGGCCAGTCCTGCCGCGGCCGCCAGCGGGTTGCCCCCGAACGTCGAGCCGTGCTGGCCTGCCGTGAGCAGCCCGCTGACGTCCGGGCCGAACGTGACGAGAGCGCCGATGGGCACTCCCCCGGCAAGACCCTTGGCCACCGTGATGGCGTCGGGGACGATGCCGGACTGCTGGAAGGCGAACCACGTCCCCGTGCGGCCCACCCCGGTCTGGACCTCATCAATGACGAGCAATGTCCCGGTCGCCCGGGTCAGCTCGCGCGCCAGGTGGAGGTATGCCGGGTCTGCGGCGACAACTCCGGCCTCGCCCTGGATGGGCTCCAGGAAGAGTGCGGCCACATCTGAGGTGACCGCCGCCCGCAGAGCGGCTTCGTCGTTCAGCGGAACGTGGGTGACCGAGGGTATGAGCGGCGCGAACGGCTCGCGGTAGGCGTGCTTGTGGGTCAGTGCCAGGGCGCCCATGGTGCGACCATGGAAGGCCGACTCCGCAGCCACCAGGCGGGTACGTCCGGTGCGACGGCTGAGCTTGATCGCGGCTTCGACCGCCTCGCTGCCAGAGTTGGCAAAGAAGACAGCCGAGCCCTTTGGAGCGCCCGCAACGGTCAGCAGCTTCTCAGCAAGCTCAATCTGCGGAGGGGTGGCGAAGAAGTTGGACACATGGATCATGGAGGCGGCTTGGTTGCTGAGCGCCTCGACCAGGGCCGGGTGTCCGTGGCCAAGTGCGTTGACAGCGATCCCGGCAAGCAGGTCGAGATAGCGGTTACCGTCGGCATCCCAGACGTAGCAGCCCTCACCGCGGGTCAGGACCGTCTTGGGACGCCCGAACACTCCCATCAACGAGTGCGCGTATCGGTCGAGGTACGTCGCAGTGTTTGGGTAGGGCATCACTGATCGCCCCCGAACCCTGCGTCCGGGAGGATCATCGTTCCGATTCCCTCGCTCGTGAAGACCTCCAGCAACAGCGAGTGGGCCTGACGTCCGTCGATGATGTGCGCCTGTGGCACCCCCTCCGTCACAGCCCTCACACACGCCTCGAGCTTTGGTCCCATTCCGGTGTGGACGCGATTCAGCAGATCGGTTGCTGAGCTGACTGACAGCTCCGACAGCAGCGAGTCCTTGTCGGGCCAGTTGGCATAGACCCCTTCGACATCGGTCAGCACAACGAGCTTGTGGGCCTTGAGGGCGACCGCCAGCGCCGATGCCGCACTGTCCGCATTGACGTTGAGGACCTGGCCCTCGACGTCGAGGTCCGGGGCCACGGTTGAGACCACGGGGATCCGCCCGGCATCCAAGATGTCCATGACCGCAGAGGGATTCACGCTCTCGACGTCGCCGACCAGGCCGAGATCCACCGGACTACCGTCGATGACCAATGCTCGTCTGCGGGCCCCGAACAAACCGGCGTCCTCGCCGGACAGGCCCACTGCAAGTGGTCCGTGCTGGTTGAGCAGCCCGACCAGCTCGCGCCCCACCTGACCGGTCAGAACCATCCGGACGATCTCCATGACCTCTGGGGTGGTTACCCGAAGGCCGCCCTTGAACTCACTGGTCATCCCGAGCCGATCGAGCATGGACCCGATCTGGGGACCTCCGCCGTGAACAACGACCGGACGCAGCCCGGCATAGCGCAGGAACACGATGTCCTGGGCGAAGGCCGCCTTGAGCTGGTCGTCGACCATGGCGTTCCCGCCGTACTTGATGACGACAAGCGCGCCCCGGAACCGCTCGAGCCACGGAAGTGCCTCGACCAGGGTCTGGGCCTTGGCAGCCGCGGCCGCCAGGGCCCTCTGGCCGCCGGGAGTCCTCAGGTTGTCGCTCGCTGTTCTCATGTCGAGTACGCCGAGTTCTCGTGGACGTAGTCGAGGGTCAGGTCGTTGGACCAGATGGTTGCCGTCTGCGCCCCTGCGTGCAGATC
>DASVHT010000446.1:0-1709 GCA_036382455.1 Dermatophilaceae bacterium | reverse complement strand
CTCACTACCACGAGGACCCGGCCGTGTGGAGCCGCATCTACGAGGAAGAGGACGTCTCCAGCGTCGTGCACCAAAGTCGACTTGCGATGGCGCGCGAGTCGCTGTCCCGCCTACCGCCGCCTCGTCCCGGCGCCCGCGCTGTCGACGTCGGCTGCGGTGCCGGCCAATTCTCTCTCATCCTGGCCGGGCACGGCTACCGGGTGACGGCCATCGACCGGGTACCGGGAATGCTGAAGCAGGCGCGGCACCACATCGCGGCGGCCAGCGCCGCCGCCAAGCCCTCACTAGTTCGGGCCGAAGCGGAGGCGCTTCCGTTTCCGGACGAGAGCTTCGACGTGGTGACGGCTCTTGGTGTCATCCCATGGGTCGAGGACTGCGACGCAGCGCTGGCCGAGATGGTCCGCGTCCTTCGCAGCGACGGACGACTGCTGGTCTCCGCCAGCAACCCGTCCCGGCTGACGTGGCTCGTCGATCCCCTGAACAACCCGCACCTGACTGGACTTCGGCGCATCATCAAGGGCATGCTGTTCCGCCTGGGCCTGCCGACGCCGTGGCGCCCACCGATCGCCAACGTCCACTCCGTTCGCGAGTTCAACGCAGCACTGGCCACACTAAGCTTGCAGGTCGTCACTGGCCGGACCGTCGGCTTCGGACCTGTGACCCTGTTCGGACGGGAAGTGCTGCCCCGGCGAGCCGGCGTGTTCGTGCACCGCTCCCTGCAGTGGTTAGCGGATCACGGCTTTCCCTGGCTGTCCACGGCTGGTGCGCAGTACGTGGTGCTGGCGCGCAAGGCCAGTGCCCCTGGATGAAGGGTTCGGTGGAGCGATGCTGACGCTGTGGCGTTGGGGGGTGGATCCACTACAGATCCTGACGCTGTCCGCGGCCGTGATCGCGCTGATCGGCATCGTGCTCGTGTTCGTACACGTGCCCAAGCTGGCGGTGGTCATGATGCTGCTGCCAGCATTACTATCCGAGCTCTATCTGTTCCCGTCGCAATACGCGGTCAGCGTCGGCGGCACATCGCTGCACCTCTCCGACATCATCTACACCTGCGCACTGCTGGCGGTGGTGCCACCGATCGTGCAGCGCAAAGCGCCGTTACCGCGGCCTGGCGCACTCCTCGTTCTGCTGCTCGCCGTCCTCGTGAGCTTGGCAGCCGTCGGTGCGGTCACCTATACGGTGAACACTGCATTTAACGAGTTTCGGGGGTCTTACTACTCGATTCCCGCAGCGCTCTTCGTGATGACCCATTTCCGCCGTCGAGACCGGCTGCAGTGGCTGCTACGCATGTGGGTGCTTTGGGCACTCGTCCTGTGCGCAATCGCGTTCCTGCACTGGGGACAGTACGGACTGGGTTCCAGCAACCGCACGCTCCTGGTCAACGGACAGGAGGTCACCGCCCGGGGGCTGGCTGCCGGGTCGGGTCTCGACATCGCAGTTGCCGCGATGGTTCTGCTGTTCGCCGGTCCGGTCCTGTCCATCTCCCCCCGTATCCGCTGGACCGGACTGTCCCTGTTTCTCGTCGTCGCCGTACTGCTCCAGCACCGAACCATTTGGGTGGTGCTGATGCTATGTGCGGTGGTTGGGTGGCGGCTGGACCCGGCGCTGCTGCGGGGGCGCCTGAAGAGCGTCGTCGGCGTGGGCTACGTTGGAATCTTGGCCACTCTGGCCCTGATTGCCACCGGAAGTACTCTCATGACGAGCCTGGC
>DASVHT010000445.1:0-4100 GCA_036382455.1 Dermatophilaceae bacterium | reverse complement strand
ATCTCGGGCCAAGGCGTTGACCGTGATCGTGGCCAGCCCAGATCTGCTCGATGCCGAGGTGCACACCCCGGAACAGCTCCGTGCCGTCAACGCACTGTGCCACTACGTCGAGATCGCCTCACGCACGCGACGCTAGCCCCGTACTGCGATGCCAAGTCGCGAGCGATCGGTAGGAGCTGTCAGGCGATGACCCAGCGGTCGCGTCCGGACTCCTTCGAGCTGTACATGGCCGCGTCGGCCACCACGATCAGGTCTTGCGGTTTCGTGGCGTTGTTGTCGGGTAGCCCGGATCCACCGATGCTCACGGTGACCGGGATGCGCTGGCCGGCCTCGGTGACCTCGGCCTCGGCCACGGCGCGACGGACCCGTTCGGCCATCTGCATCAGGTCATCACGCCCTGCCCCCGGCAGGACGATGAGGAACTCCTCGCCGCCATAACGCAGGAGCACGTCCCCCTCTCGCAGGACCTGCCGTGCCGCACGCACGACGGTTTGCAGCACCCGGTCGCCGACAAGGTGTCCGTAGGTGTCATTGACGGCTTTGAAGTGGTCGAGGTCGAGCATCAGCAGGCCCAGGGGATCGCCGGACCGACTCGAGCGGCCGAACTCCTCCGTCAGGCGTTGCAGGCCGAACCGCCGGTTGTAGACACCTGTCAGCGGGTCCATGGCCGCGACCCGCTGCAGGTTCTCGTGGTTCAGGGCGTTGTTCAACGCGACTGCAAGACCCGGCATCGTGGCGTTCAGCACAGCCCTGGCCTGCGGGCTGCTCGGCTGCGCGAAGGCCACCACCAGGACGCCGACGGGCACCACGCCGTAGCTGACGGGCACCACCTGCACCTCCTGCGGGGTGAAGTCGACCAGTGATCCGCTGACCATGACATCAGCCGACAGGTGCAGCACGGTGGGCCGCGCGGTTCGCAGTGCGGTGAGCACGGTCTCGCCTGCCACCAGCTGTTCGGCATCGCGAACACCGCTTGAACCCCCGACTTCAACCCGCCCGTTGTTGACGACGAGCAAGCACGCGGCGTCGCAGGCGGTACGGATCGACAACTCACCCAATGTCGCCTCCGCCAGTGCGCCCAGCTCCAGGTGGGCGGCGAAGGCGCGCGAGAGCGACTTGATCCCATCAGACACCTGATGGCTGTTGGACAGCCCAGTTACCAGGCGGTTGAACGACGCGGCCACTTCCCCAAGCTCGTCGGTGGAGTCAACGGGCACCGTGCAGCAGCTGGGTCGCATCCAGCCCAGTCGCCACTCCGGGAGGCGTCGACCAGGGATCCCTCGACGCGCTGCATGCCGCCAACCAGGGACCGCAGCCGCACCCCAACGACAGTCCGGGCAAGCAGATGGTTGACCTCGGCAACCACGAGCCCGGCGACCAAGGTCGCGGTGAAGAAGCTGGGACGCAGAGCGATGTCACGCGGCACTCCCAGCAGAACCACGACAAACGGGAACGCCAAGCCGATCAGCAGCCCGAACCCCAACATCCACAACCTGAGGTCCAGCATGACTGCGCTGGACAAGCGGGGCAGCCAGGAGTGGTACGACGTCGTGGGCCTGTGGCTGTCCGTCGAAAGAGTCACGCCGCGATGCTAGTCCCGCGCGTCGCAACCGGAGCGGCCGACGCGCACGACTAGACGCGAGACTCTTCCCCCGCAGAACGGCCGCACATTGCCCTGTGGACAACCGAACTGGAGGCTTCCGTTGTCGGCAGGCTCTGTGTCTTGGGACAGCTGGAGGTCATCGAGCCATTCGCGCGCGGATGGAGGGACCTCGAGTCCCGCGGGCAGCATCCTTGTCGCGATCGCCCGCAGTGGTGGGCTTGCTATCACCGACGGCGACCGAGGCTGGCATCAGGCTGCGATCGACACCTGCCGTGAGGCTGTCGTTGCCCTCCACCAGCTCGTCATCACCTTCGTGGCATTCACCTGCCCGGAGGTATGCCGTATGCCACCCCCGCGGCCGGCTCAAGGACCTGCCTGCTCACGGTTTGGATCGATGGCCAAGTGGCGTACGGCCCGTTTGGCGCGCTCGGCGTACAGGAGAGCAGTGGCCAGCAGCGGCAGGAAGGCGGCGAACGCGCCAAGCACGAGAATCGAGATGAGAAGTCGCACCAGATGGGGGACCGGGAGGATGCAGACCACCAGTCCGACGTTGATGAGCACAGCCCGTGGGACGTGGGCCCGATCCAGCCGCGCCTGGGTTCCTCTCACGATGGTGGGTCCGCCGCCGAGGACCACGGGAGCCAGGTAGGACAAGGCGCCGAGCAGGACCTGGGCGGCGAACCCGGCCGCCATGGGAACGATGAGCAGTCCCAGACGGTCCGTGATCAGCGCCCACGTCGGGCTGGTGACCAACACGATGACCAGGCCCAGCAGGGATCCGATCAGCCAGACCACCGCAGCCATGACCGACCACGTCGCATAGGCCGAGGGCGCCTTGGCCCGGGTCACTTGTGCCAGCGGCCGAGCAGCCCAGAGGACTCCGCCAAGGTACGCCGCTGCACCGACCGCCGCCAACGCCTGCAACCCGGCCAGGGCACCCGCGACGGTCACGACAACGGAGCCAACCAGTATCGGAAGTGCCTGGCGCGCAACGCGTTCGGCGCCCCCGGCGATCCGGGTGCGCAGCATCGTCGGCCAGAGGGTGACCAGCGTGCCCATGACTGTCAGACCGATCCAACCCAACAGGTTGAGAGTGACATGTGCGATCACCAACCGTCCGTGCCATGGCTCGACCGGGTCGCGGGCCAAGGTGGCACCAAGCCCCGCGCCGATCGGAAGGGCCAGGGAGGCGCAGACGTAATAGCGCACCGTTGCTCCGAAGCGCGATGGCAGCGCCGTGCGGGCTTGCAGGGTCAGCGTTATGCCGTGTGCGGCGGCCGCGGCGCCCACGACCACGGACCCGACCAGCGTCAGTGTCCAGTGAGCGCTCACCATGCCGCCGACGACCGTGAGGACACCGACGTTCAGCGCGATCAGCCGGCAGGCTTGCCAGCGTCTTGATCCGGTAGTGGTGCGGCGGCGCAGAAGTGCGTCCGTGAAATGGGCGCTCCACACGAAGATCGCGTTGGTGACGGCGCCCAGCAACAGCAGGTGGACCAACAGCCAGGGCGACTCGGCGACGTATCGGTGGAACAGGGCGACCACACCAAGTGAGGTCAGCCAGGCCGCGACCGGTGCGTTGGCGCCGAGATGCCACTTGGTGCGGTCAAGCAGAGCCATCGGGACCGGGGCTTCGAGCTTCATGAAGCGGCCACCGTCCTTGTTTGGCCTGTTGAGGCGGTTTGGCCTGTTGAGGCGCCGGTTCATCCGTCGGTCGCCGAGCGGGGGAGCAGATCGAGGCGACAGGCGCCGGGCTCCGAAAAGGGTTGCAGCGCGGTACGTTCCGTTCGAGCGGGGTCGTTCCCGAGCTCGTCCAGGGCGCCACGCACGATGCCGAGATGGACCCCGCAGACGACCTCCGGATACTGGTGAGCTGCTTCCAGCAGGGGGCAGCGACGCAGCCTGACGACGGCGGCTCGAGCATCCGGACTCGGAGCGAACCCGAGCTCCTCCAGCATCGCGACCACCTCGCGGCGCCGCGCCAGCGCGCTCGGCGCCCTCACGGCGTCGGGGACCGGACCCTCTCCCACGCCCATGGCGAAGGGTCGCACCAGATCGCGACCCCACACCCTCCCAGCCTCGATGGCGTCGGCGCGCGGTTGTCGGCTCGTCCGCACGATTTGCGCGGCCAACGCGGACGCCAGACCCGCATAGCCACGGGACGCTTGGTCGGATCCAACGTCGGGAGTAACGCCGTAGAGCCAGGGGGGACGCCCGCGCCCCTTCGCGGAAGCGCGGGTTCGGTCGGCAAGCCGGGCGGCCACCAACCCGTCCAGATGTTCGCGGATCGTGTTGGGGTGCTGGTGGGTCAACGCCGAGAGAGCCGCCACCGTGCAGGGCTCGGGTTGGTCGACGAGGACCTCTAGGATGCGCGCCCGTGGGCTCGAGAGAGTGGCTCTCTGATAGCGAAGACCTGCCGCTGGCATCGGCCCGTAGCCCGGCCGCGCGCCGGTGTGCATGGCCTCGGTATTTATCACGGAACGAAGTGTAATAAACT
>DASVHT010000444.1:0-2925 GCA_036382455.1 Dermatophilaceae bacterium | reverse complement strand
CAGCTTCCCCATCGGTGCGATGAGCTTCTATGTGCGCGGATCGGACGGGACGCGGTATCAGGAGATCACCACCCTCGGGTTTGGATCCGCCCTGAGCTACTCGAACCTTGGACCACAGGAGCCAATCAAGGGGAACGTAGTTTTTGATCTCCCATCGCGATCCGGGACGTTGGTTTACGCACCCGGACTGGCGGCCTTGGGTGAGTGGAAGTTTTGAGGCTCTTCGGTCGTTTCTGTGGGCGGTGTCTGACCTGCTGAGCGTGCAACACGCCGCCCTCCCATAGGTTCTGGGCTGTCGAAAGGTCCGAAACCTATGTGAACGGTTGGGTACGCCCGGGTCGCACAGATCACCAGTCGGTGCTGGCGCAGCGGGACGCCCTCACCGCTGCTGGGTGCGAGCGGATCTTCACGGATCAGATGTCGGGGGTCCGAGAGGACCGGCCGGGTCTGACCAAGCTGCTGGACTACGTCCGCGCTGGCGACGCCGTGGTCGTCGTCGCGCTGGACCGGTTGGGTCGGTCGCTGTCCGGCGTGATTCGCACGATCGAGACGCTGACCGAGCGCGGGGTGCTACTGCGCTCGCTGCGCCTTCGGGGTGTCGCGAGCCACGGTGTACCGGGCACTGCAGCAGGTCGATGTGGCCGAGCCACCGTTGACCAGTATCGGCACCACGGCAGGGTGACCACTCACGCCTTCGATGATGCGACCAGTAGACGGCTCGGGAAGCCGTGCCGTTTGCTTCCCTGGAGCGAGACGCGCAATGAACCACTCTCGGTACATGTAGCGCTGGTTGGACGGCGGCGTGTCGCCGGGGAGTGGTGATGCCGCTGGTGGTTCGGCTTGTGGGACTTGCCCGGCCGTGTCGCGCCGAAGGTGTCCGAGCGCGGGCGCACCATGTTCGTAGCCGATACTGGGAGGGCGGGCCGACCCATGTCCGACAAGATGGAGACCGAGTGCCCCGACTGCGGGGGCAAGCTGCGCTTCACCCTCGACGAGGTGGCTGGGCAGCGCACTGTCCGCTGCTCGCGCGGGCACAACGTCAAGTTGCAGGACCACGGCGGTGGTGCCCGGAGGGTGTCCAAGGCCTTGAGTGACTTGGAGACGGCGGTCGAGAAGTTCCGCTGAGGTTCGCAACGAGACTGGCACGGCGAGGATCATCGACGTGGTGTGGAGCCGCTCCAAGCAGGACACCCTGGTACTGCCGGTGAGCGCGTTAGCGCTCCTGATCTTGGGCGATTACAAAGCAACCAGCGGCTGGAACTGGCACAACTGGATGCTCGAGTCCAAGAGCTACGGCACGGCGGTTGATCAACAGGTTCAGGACGCCCTCGCGGAGGGCTGGGCCTGGCTGACCACCCATGGCCTCGTCATGCGGGACACCACGCAGACCTCGACCGACGCACTCAAGGTCACGCGGCTAGGCGAAGAGACGTTGCAGTACGGCCTTGCGAGGTTGGCCGCCGCCGAGCGCCTCGGGATGGCTCTCCACCCACGCCTCGCCCAGCGGATCGAGCAGCAGTTCCTGCTCGGCGAGTACGAGCTCGCCGTCTTCGCGGCCATGAAGGAGGTAGAAGTCCGAGTGCGTGAGCTCGCTGATCTACCTAACTCGCTCCTCGGCGTGAAGCTCATGCAGCAGGCCTTCTCACCTAATTCGCCAGGACCCCTGACAGACGCGCACGCAGACCCTGGCGAGCAGGTCGCCGCCATGAACCTGTTCAGCGGAGCCATTGGCCTCTTCAAGAACTCGACGTCACACCGGCCCGTGAACTACGACGACCCCAGCGTCGCCGGCGAGATCGTGCTGCTCGCAGACCTGCTGCTACGTCTGCTCGACCAGGCGGAGGCGCGACTGCAGTCCTAACGTGCGTCCCGTCCGGTCCCCTCTCACGCACAACGATGGTCCCGGGCGGCAATCGGCGCTTACGAGACTGACGGCGCTGCCCTTGCAGGCACGACCGCTGACCCGCCGCCAGGTGCTGTCCCTCGGGTCCTTCGGCTTGCGGGACCGTGAAGCAGCAGCTGACCGCCAGTCTGGCGGTCGCCCTCGCGCCCCGCGCGATCATGAAACCCGGGACCCAACGCCACCGGCTACGCCACCGGCGAGTTGCCTCGCCGCGTCGTCGCGGCATGCCGGCGGGAATGTGGGGCCGGCCCGACGCGCCGCCCGGTCGCCTGGTTGTGACTATCGCCTCCGACGGCGGCTGGTCCGCCCGAGGAGCGTGCTGAGCACGCCGACCGGCTCGCGCGGGCGCCCGCCAGTCCGATCGGCTTGTAGCAAGACCAGGGATCATCTGGCGCAGGATATTGCCCTTTATCCAGCACCTACGGGAGCCGGGCTGAGTTGAAGAGAACATCCTTTATCCATCACTCTGAGGGCGGACGAGGGTGAAGGCAATCGCCGACGCTCATGACCACAGAGGTGCGGCAAGGTTGTCGGCCGAAGGCGCCGTCCGGCGTGTTGCACGAGGCCGGCGAGGCGCAGCTTGGCCAGGTGCTGGCTGACCGCTGTCGGTGTTGCGCTGACCAACTCAGCGATCCGGCCCACTGATGACGGCCGCACGCCTTGTCGGCAGGATGGCCCCGCGTGGGCGCGTATGTGTACGACCGACCGGGGGTGGTTGTGAACGAGGTGCGGGGTGTTCCGCTGGCGGACTTTGTGGCTGGGTTGCGGACGGAGTTACGTGCGGCGCAGTACGACGCCGACCCCGGCCTACCGATTGACGTGGGTCCGGTCACGGTGGAATTCACCGTGCTGACCAAGCGCGAGGGGGAGGGCAAGGCCGGGCTGCGGTTCTGGGTGGTGGAGGCCGGAATCAGCGGAAAGGTGGCGGCGGAGTCCACCCAGAAGGTCACGATGGTGCTGACCCCGTTGGACCCGTCGGGTACCCGACCGGCGCGGATCCACGACGTCGACCAGCCGACGAA
>DASVHT010000443.1:0-1551 GCA_036382455.1 Dermatophilaceae bacterium | reverse complement strand
ACCCTTGCCCTGATCCCGCACCGTTGCTCATCACCTGCAGGAGACTGCCATCGACCACCGGCAGCGGCACCTCACGGCCGGATCACTTCCGCAGGCGGCACCTCGCCCAACGCTGAACGCCTGGTGTGGAGATCGTGGCTTTGGCCGCAAACCCGGAAGCGGGGCCGATCACGGGGCGGACTGCTGGGGCCGTCCTGGGGTGGCGCAGCCCCACGGGTGCACGACGCGCGTTGAGCTCACTGGCCATATCGGGGGTGGCATCGCCAGCACCTGGTCGGGCTCGGCGACGCGTACGCCGTCAGTGGTTCGCTTCGCCTGTGCCGGTCCACGACTCAGCGCCCACGCTCTCTAAATACTCGGCGAGCGTCATCTGCCGGCCGTCCACGTCGACGGGGGCTTGCAGGGCCGCGGCCACTCGGGCGTCGCTGGGCAGCGCGGCTCGCTCGGCCGGTGGCAGCGCGTCGTAGGTGTACCCAGCAACGGCCATCGGCTGTGCCGCCCCACTGAGCGCGTAACGGACAACCGTGTCGTTCCTGTCAGCGCACATCAGGATGCCCACGGTCGGGGCGTGTCTGGCAGGGTCGCGAAGGCGATCGTCGACGGCCGCGATGTAGAAGCCGAGCTTGCCCGCAAACTCCGGTTCGAACTTGCCGATCTTGAGCTCAACGACGACGTACCGGACCTGCGGGATGTTGAAGAACAGCAGGTCGATGCAGAAGTCGTCCCCGCCGACGTCGAGGTGAACCTGCTGGCCGACAAAGGAGAACCCGGTGCCCAGCTCGAGGAGGGTGTCGCGCAGTCGGGCGACGAGGGCTTGCTCGAGGTTGCGTTCGGCAACTCGGCCTGACAGCCCGAGGAAGTCGAACACGTACGGGTCCTTGGCTATCTGCGCGGCCAGCTCGGAGTCCCCCTCGGGCAGTGTGAGCTCGAAGTTGGACGGCGCGGCGCCTGCCCGCGCGTGCGCCCGGCCCTTGATCTGGTTCAGGAGTACGTTGCGTGACCAGCCCCCAGCGACGCACCGGTGGACGTACCAGTCCCGGGCGGCAGGCTCCTCGATCTTGTCAAGGACGACCATGAGGTGACCCCAGGGCATTTGTGCAGCAGGCTGCTGCACAAATGTCGGCGCTGGCCACGCCTCGGCCAGGCGGCGCATGTAGTGCAGGTTGCGCCGCGAGAACCCTTTGCTGTCCGGGAAGGCAAGAGAGAGGTCGGCGGCGAGCTGGTCGATGACCTTGGCACCCCACCCTGCGGCGTTCTGCCGGTCCAGGATGGCCTTTCCGATTGCCCAGTACAGCTCGATGAGCGTGGTGTTGACCACTCGCGCGGCGGTCCACTGTGCAGACCGGATCTGGGCCTTCAGCTCAGCCAGTAGATGTGGGTAGTCGTCGGGCAGCGCGAACTCAGCAGTCTTCACAACGATCATGATGCCGCTCAGCTCGGACAAGGCAGTCCCAGCAGTCCCCACCTCACCTATTCCGTAAGGGGGGCCCAGCCGCCTGTATGACGACCACGTGCGTTAAGTCGCCCGTCTCGCCTCGCGCGCGGTTCCCA
>DASVHT010000442.1:0-3798 GCA_036382455.1 Dermatophilaceae bacterium | reverse complement strand
ACACGGTGCCGTCGTCGAGCAGGAAGGGGGTGCGCACACCGTTGGTGGCCATGTCAGCCGTGATCTGGTCCTTGGTGTTCATCACGATGGGCAGGACGGTCAAGCCGGCCGCGGCGAAGGCCGGGTCCTTCTCAATCTGGGCCATCTGGACCAGGCAGGCTTCGCAGCCGGCGCCCTCGCTGAAGTACAGCAGGACGTTCTTCCCGCGAAATGCCGACAGGCTGACGCTGGCCCCGGCGGTGTTGGTCAAGGTGAAGTCAGGGGCGACCCGGGCCACGGAGGAAGTCTGCTGCTGCGACGTGAGCATCATCGCCGCAACAATCCCGATCACCGCGAGGGTGGCGCTGATCGAGGCAATGCGTATCCGCAGCTTCCTCCGCCGGTCCTTTAGTGCCTGGGCCGCTCGCAGCGCGTTGATGTGCTCGTGTGATGCCTGGGCCGTGCCGCGTCCTGTGGTTCCTGTGGTCATTGGAGGGTCCTCACTTGGGGGTCGAGGGTACGTCGGCGGTGTCCTGGTGGCGGGACGGCTTCGCCGCGGGTTCGAAGTCTTCCTCGGAGGCGGGTGGCGGGCCCCCGCGTCTGTGGTCCCGCAGGGTGGCGTACACGAACACGCCGGCCAACGCCAGGACGATCAAGCCCAGGAGCACCTCAGGGACTCCGGCGGTGGCTTTCTCCACCCAGCCGAAGGTCGAGGCCAGGCGTTGACCAAAAGCCACCTGGAACCCCGGTCCGGAGGTCATCTGCCCGCTGCCGGCCAGGTACATCACGAAGAGCCCCATCACGGTGAACGCAGCCGCGACCACGAGGTTGACCGTGTTGGTGGCCAGGATGTGGGTGCCCAGGTGGATCCTTACCGGGCGCGCCTTGAGGAACTTGCGTTCGCCAAGGTGGAACCGGTCCCAGGCCAGCGCCATCACGAACAGCGGGAACGCCATGCCGAAGACGTAGGCCAAGCCCAGGACCATCCCACCAAGTGGGGAACCGGCCAGCGCGGAGAGCGTCATCACCCCGACCAGTACCGGGGCGCAACAGCTGCTGGCCAGACCGGAGAACACGCCCAGGGCGAAGAAGCTGGCCGAGTCGCCGCGGGTGGTGTCCGGGGCCCGCACGAACGAGGGCAGGCTGACCATCCGCCCTGAGAGGGTGAACACGGCCAGGGCCAGCATCAGCGTGCCGCCGGCGTAGTACAACGGCTGGTGGTAGTGGGCGATGGTCCCGGCGATCAGGCTGACACCCAAGGTGATCGGGATCAGGACCAGGCCGAGGCCGGCGGCGAAGATGAAGGTGAGAGGCAGCAGCCGCCAGCGCCGGTTCTTGACCGCCACCGCCAGGTAGGAGGGGGCCAGGAAGACGATGCAGCAGGGCGCGAAGAGCGCCACCCCGCCAGCCAGGAAAGCCGCCAGCACCGAGCCGGTAGTCAGCAGGTTACTGCCCATTACTGACCCCACCCTGCGCCTTGGCCAGTCGCTTCTCGAGCTTGCGCCTCGGGAGGCGCCCGGAGCTGAAGTACGCCCCGTCCAGCAGAACCAGCGGACTCATCGGCGCCCGGTGCGTCTGCATCAGGGTGCGACCGGGCTCGTCGGTGATCGACACCACGTTGACAGTCATCGGATAGGACTGCGCGAGGGCTGCCAGGCTCGACTTCGCGTCCTCGCACAGATGGCAGGCGGGTGCCTCCACGACAGTGACCACCACCGGTATGCCGACCTTCTGGGTCGGGGGGCCGCCACCCGTCGCGTCCAGGCCTTGTCTACCCCCACCGGGGCTGGTCTCTACTCGGGTCATGCCCACGACTCTGCGCCCGTTGGACGAGGGTCCTGACCAAATTTCCATGAAGGTTTGTTGAAGGCCGGGCATTCGTCCCGCTGTCCGACCGTGATCGCGCGTCCCCGACAATGGGCCCATGAGCCGACCCCCCGGCAGACCAGGTCCCGAAGCAGTGCCGCCCAGCGGTCCTCGCGTGTTGATCGTGGATGACGAACGCGCCCTCGCCGATCTGGTGGGGTCCTACCTGACCCGGGACGGCTTCGAGGTGTCGATGGCCCACGATGGGCAGCAAGCGATCGATCAGGCCCGGCAGGTCGACCCCGAGGTGATGGTGCTGGACCTGGGGCTGCCGGTGGTCGACGGCGTCGAGGTGTGCCGGGTCGTGCGGACCTTCTCGGACTGCTACATCGTGATCCTCACCGCCCGCACCGAGGAGATTGACAAGCTCATCGGCCTCTCGGTCGGGGCCGACGACTACATGACCAAGCCGTTCAGTCCCAGGGAGCTCGTGGCCCGGATCCACGCGATGCTGCGTCGTCCCCGCCTCTCCAACGCGCATGGCCCGTCCTCCCAGGAGGGGCCGCCGCGGGTGTTCGGGGCGTTGAGCATCGACGTGGCCGGCCGAGAGGTTCACATCGACGGGGAGGCGGTGGCACTGACCCGCATCGAGTTCGACGTGCTGGAGGCACTCTCGGCGCGGCCCAAGCTCGTTTTCGCCCGCCGCCAGCTCATAGACACCGTGTGGAACCAGACCTGGGTCGGTGACGAGCACCTCGTCGACGTCCACATCGGGCACCTTCGCAGGAAGCTCGGCGATGACCCGGGCTCGCCACGGTACGTGCTCACGGTGCGTGGCATCGGCTACCGCATGGGCGACGGCAGATGAAACAGGCCATTGCCGAGCCCACACGTCGAGGGGCGGGCCTGGCCGGTCGCCTGTTGCTGGCCCAGGTGCTCGTCCTGATGGCTGGTGCACTCACGGCATGGCTGGTTGCCACCATAGTCGGCCCGTCGGTGTTCCACGCGCACCTCGCGAGGTCCAACGTCGGATCCACATCGGCCCAGATCTTGCACACCGAGAGGGCCTTCCGCTCGGCCAGCGCGATCTCTCTGTCCTTGGCATTACTGGCGGCACTGGTGGCGGCTCTTGCGGTCAGCGTGTACATGACTCGCCGGATCGGCCGATCCGTGGCCACCATCGCAACTGCTGCAAGCGACGTCGCTGGTGGGCATTACGACGTGCGGGTCCCGGGCCCTGGGCTCGGGCCGGAGTTCGACGCGCTTGCTCTCGGGTTCAACCAGATGGCAGGGAGGCTTGGATCCGTCGAGGCAACCCGCCGTAGGCTGCTCGCCGATCTCGGACACGAGATGCGCACACCGGTCGCGACCCTGGATGCCTACCTTGAGGCGCTGGAGGACGGCGTCGCAACGTTGGACCCCGAGACGGCCGCGCTGCTGCGCGCGCAGACCGGGCGTCTGGCCCGCTTGTCCGAGGACATCAGCTCCGTCTCGAGGGCCGAAGAGGGGCAGGTCCGCCTGGATCTGCAACAGGTGCAGCTGGAGCTGGTGGTGGCCGCCGCGGTCGACTCGTTCGCCGAGGCGTTCAACGCCAAGGGCGTTCGCCTCCTCGTGCACGTATCCACGCCATTGCCTGATGTGCGCATGGACCGTGACCGAATAGGCCAGGTGCTGGGCAACGTGCTGGACAACGCGTTGAGACACACCCCGGCCGGAGGAACGGTCACCATCTCAGCCGCGAGCTCACCTAGAGCTGGTGTCGTGGAGCTGTCCGTTGCGGACACCGGCGAGGGCATCCCCGCAGAGCACCTGCCCCACGTGTTCGACCGCTTCTACCGGGTCGACGCCGCGCGTGACCGGGCGCATGGAGGGTCCGGCATCGGGCTGGCGATCGCCAGGGCCCTGGCCGAGGCTCACGGCGGGGAGCTCACAGCGACCAGCCCTGGCACCGGGAGAGGGTCCATCTTCCGGCTCCTGCTGCCGATTCGTTAAGAGCTCCGGCAGAGTGAATTG
>DASVHT010000441.1:0-15765 GCA_036382455.1 Dermatophilaceae bacterium | reverse complement strand
CGGCCGCCAACAGGTCCTTCTCGGTGTAAAGACGCTTGAGAGTGTCGCCCTGGGACGTGACGGCAACCCCGCCCTCGGTGAGGTACCCCAGTTCCACGAGGAGCTCGCAGATGCGCTCGAACGTGCGGGCCACCGAGCTGGTTCGGCCCTCGACGGTGCGTGCGACGACGTCCGTCTCACGGCGCAGCCGCCACCAGCGCTCGGCCCAGCGGGCGTGGTCCTCGCGCTCCGGACACCCATGGCACGGATGGCCTCGCATCTGTCGACGCAGCTCGGTGACCCGCTCCTGCTCCCCTGGGATACGGGAACCATCTCGCCGCTCAGCCGGCGCGTCGCGAGGCACCTTGACGCGCATCGTTGCCGCAAGATCCTTACGGGACTTGGCGTTTCGAGCGTTGAAGTGCTTGGGGACACTCAGACTCATGACGGGGTCAACCGGTGTGGGCACGTCGACAAGAGTGAGCCGCCGCACCCGGGCATCCGAGGTCAACACCGTCGGCGACGCACCCTCCTTCTTGCCGCCCCCATTGCCCTGTATGACGATCGCATAGTCCGCGCGTCGACCACCCGGGATCTTGATCACGTCTCCAGGGCGCAGCTTTTCGAGACTGAGAGCGGCCTCGGCCCGTCGGCTCGCCGACCGGGCCTTGGCCGCTTCCTTCTCGATGTCGCGGATCTCGTTGCGCAGCGCGGCATACGAGCTGAAGTCCCCAAGATGGCAGATCATCGACCCGGCGTAACCAGCCAACGCCTCCTCGTTGCGCTTGATGGTCACAGCCATGCCGACAACAGCGCGGTCCGCCTGGAACTGGGCGAACGACGTCTCCAGGATGTCGCGGGCAGCCTCACGTCCGACCTGGCCAACGAGGTTGACCGCCATGTTGTAGGTCGGGCGGAAGCTGGACCGCAGCGGGTAGGTCCGCGTCGATGCCAGACCGCCCACGGCGAGCGGGTCCAGGCCCCGGCTGTACAGAACGACCGCGTGTCCCTCGATGTCGATGCCGCGCCGCCCTGCGCGTCCCGTCAGCTGGGTGTACTCCGCCGGCGTGATGTCAGCGTGCGTCTCGCCGTTGAACTTCACCAGCCTCTCCAGCACGACTGACCGGGCCGGCATGTTGATGCCCAGGGCCAGCGTCTCGGTGGCGAACACCGCACGGATCCTGCCTGCGGTGAAGAGCTCCTCCACGATCTCCCGGAAGGTCGGCAGCATCCCGGCGTGGTGAGCCGCGAAACCGCGGGTAAGACCCTCGACGAACTCCCAGTAGCCCAGCACCGAGAGGTCCTCGTCGGCCAGACCCCGGATGCGCTCCTCAACCGTCCGCCGGATCCGTTCCCCCTCCACCTGAGGTATCAGCCGCATGTCGCTGGCCAGGAGCTGGGTCACGGCTGAGGTGCAGCCAACACGACTGAAGATGAACGTGATTGCCGGTAGCAGCCCGTCTCGGTCCAGGCGCTCGATGACCTCTGATCGGCTCGGGCCTCCTCCGAACCGGCCACCCTGTCGGCTCTGTCCGGCTCCACCCTGTCGGCTCTGTCCGGCTCCACCCTGCCGATCCACCCCGCCCCCACTGGGGCCACCTCCGGGGCTGCGGCGACCACGATCACGTCCCCTTGCCGGGCCGCCACCACGACCACGTCCGTTCCCGCCGCCATCACGGGCACGTCCGAAACCGTCCGACGGACCTGCCCTGTCGCCATCTCGGATCCGTTCCAGCAGCTCGGGGTTCACCCGGGCCGAGCCACCCTCTGCAGCACCAGGTGGGGTCTCGTCCGCGAACAGGTCGTACAGGCCCTGCCCGACCATCATGTGCTGCCACAACGGCACCGGGCGATGTTCCTCGACAATGACCTCGGTGTTGCCACGAACCTCGCCGAGCCAGGCGCCGAACTCTTCGGCGTTGCTCACGGTCGCCGACAACGAGATCACCTGAACGTCCTGGGGCAGGTGGATGATCACTTCCTCCCAGACCGCCCCGCGAAAACGATCTGCGAGGTAGTGCACCTCGTCCATGACGACGAAGCCCAGCCCGCGCAGGGTGGCCGACCCGGCATACATCATGTTGCGCAGCACTTCGGTGGTCATCACGACAACGGGGGCTTCCCCGTTGATCGAGGAGTCGCCGGTGAGCAGACCGACCTTGTCGATGCCGTGACGGCGGACAAGATCGGCATACTTCTGGTTCGACAGGGCCTTGATCGGGGTGGTGTAGAACGCCTTGCGTCCGGTGGCCAGCGCCAGGAAGACCGCGAACTCGCCCACGATGGTCTTGCCGGCCCCGGTGGGTGCCGCGACCAGCACCCCTTGGCGGGAACCCACGGCCATGCATGCCCGCACCTGGAAGTCGTCGAGCGGGAAGTCGTAGCTCTCGGCAAACGCGTCGATCTGGGGCTGTGCGGCGCCCGTTGAGGTGGCCATGGCGCTCAGGCTACGTCAGCGAGCGGAGACGAGGACGTTCAGCGCGCCGGGCACGATCTGGGCGCTCATGGGAAGGGGCGCGAAGCGTTCGCCGTCGGCATAGCTGACGATGCCGGACGCCTCGAGCCTGACGTCCTTGCCGCGCAAGATCTCCACTGCGGGGTGCCCGACGTGCTTGCCGCTGAACACCTTGGGGAAGACCTTGAGGAACTCGAGCGTCGAGATCTGATGCACGACGAGGATGTCGAACATGCCGTCGTCGAAGCTTGCATCCGGGCACACCAACATGCCGCCGCCGTATGACGGACCGTTGCCCACCGCGACCAACATCGCCTGAGTGCTGTGGCGAACGCCGTCAACCTCGATGACATAGGGAATCGGCTTGAAGACCGGCAGCTCGCGGGCAATGGCCAGGTTGTAGCGCATCCGGCCCTTCGGCCACCCCCAGGTGTTGGCTCGCTCGTTGACCACCGAGTCAAACCCCGCGCCGAGGACTCCGACGAACCAGTGCGGGACGCCGTGGGCGTCGATGTGTCGACCGGCGTCGATGGTGCGAACCGTGCCGCCGGCGATGACCTTGGCTGCGGCCTTCGCGTCGCGAAGGGGCAGATGCAGGGCGCGTGCGATGTCGTTCCCGGTCCCCGCTGCGACGATGGCCAGGACGGTTTCCGTGCCGGCGCAGAGGTTGACCCCAAGGTTGACCGTGCCGTCCCCGCCGGTGACTGCCAGCACGTCCAGCCCGGAGGCGATACCGACTATGGCGCGTTCGCGGGCGGATGGCCCTGATCGATCGGACAGGTCAATCACCTCATGGCCGTCGGCGGCCAGACGGGCCGCCACCTCGGTGCCGATCGCGGCACCGCGGCCCTTGTCTGCGGTGGGGTTGATGATCAACCCGATGCGCTTGGTCACCTGCGACGGCTAGAGAGGGCTGGCTTCGTCGTCGAGGGGACTTGCCCCGACATCGAGCGGGCTGGCTTCGTCGTCGAGCGGACTCGCCTCGTCGTCGGCGATCTTGGCCCATTGGGGCTCCCGGCGTGCACGACGCCTGTCCAGGATGGTGGCGACACCAACGGCGGCGAAGAAGAGCCCGACCATGGGCATGGCGAGAACGAGCATCGTCCAGGCGTCCGGGGTCGGCGTCATCATCGCCGCAAAGACGAAGATGAGCAGGACGGCCACCCGCCAGCCCTTGAGCATGATGCGGGCAGGCAGGACATGGGCGACGTTGAGACCGACAAGGAACACCGGCAGCAGGAACGCCAGACCGAAGGCCAGGATGAAGCGCATCACGAAGGTCAGGTAGAGCGCAGCGTCCGGCAGGTTCGCCGCTCCATTGGGGGTGAAGCCCAGAAGTATCTCGACCGCCCTTGGCACGACCTGGGTCGCGATGAAGCAGCCGCCGAGAAACAAAGGCACTGCGGCCCCGATGAACCCGACCGTCGTACGCTTCTCGCGTTTGGTCAGCCCGGGGACGATGAAGCCCCACACCTGGTAGAGCCAGACCGGACTGGCCACGATGACGCCGACGAAGAGAGCCACCTGCAGCTGGACCGTGAACGGCTGGGTGATGCCGCCGAAGTTGATGTTGACCAAGCCATGTCGCTCGGCCGCAACCTTGCGCAAGGGGGCCATGATCCGGTTGAACAGCGAGTCGTACTCGACCCATCCGAGCACGCTTCCCACCGCAACGGCCCCAGCAGCAATGATGAAGCGCCGTCGGAGCTCGCGCAGGTGGTCAGCAAGCGACATGCGCCCCCCGGGATTGCGCTTACGACGCAGTGTCGCCACTTTGAAGTGGATTCTCAGTTGACCGGAGGCTTGTTGCTGATGGTGTTCGGCTCAGGCCGGGGGCTGGTTGTGCGTCTCGCGCTCGCTCGGGCCTGCAGCCTGGTTCGCAGTCGGGTCTGGGATGGGTTCTGGGGTCGGGCGGACCGTCTCGCCCCGGACCGTGTCACTGCTCGCGGCACTGGACGCGGGCTGGCCGTCCTTCTTCATCTCCTCGACCTCGGACTTGAAGATCCGCATCGAGCGACCGAGACTGCGAGCGGCATCCGGCAGTCGCTTGAAGCCGAACAGAATCACCACCACAAGGACGAGGATGACGATGTGAACAGGCCTTAACGCGCCCATTGAAGAGACCTTTCGTGATCGCGAGAACGCGGTGCTCATAAAGCGTGGCGCTGAGGTCAGCAACTCTGAGGAAGTGCTACTGATGACCCGCGTGTCTCAGTCTACGTCTTTAGCCCACGCGGGGTGTGAAACTGCACGACGTTGCTGGCGAGCGTGGCGCCCGGCCGCTCTGGCACGGTCACGCTCTTTGCGAGCTGAGGCCACATCGGAAAAGACGGCCAGCTCTTCCGGCCCGCCGATCCTCTCTCCAAGGACCTCAAGCTGGCCCTGGACGGCATCGAGACGTCGCTGGGCGATTGCGAGCTCGGACCCGAGCTCCTTGGTCTGCCCCCACAGCCCCCAGGCCCGCGCACCGACGTAGAAGCCCGAAAGCAGGAGCAGACACGCCCAGATCAACAGCCACCACATGACGAGGGACCCTACCTGCTCGGCGGGATCGACGTGGCTGAGGCGGTGGCTGAGGCGGCATACGCGTCGAGGGCCGCGCGTGCGCCGTCCCGTACCGCGAGCGCGAGCTCCACGGGCTCGAGGACCGTCGCTTGTGAACCCAGTCGCCACATCAGGCGGCGCAGCCAGGCCGTGTCAGCGGTCCGCAGGGTGATGACCGCGCCCCCGCCCTGCATCGGCTCGACACTCTCGGTGGGGTAGTACTCGCTGACCCATGCCGCACCGGGTCCCAGGGCAACCCGGACCAGCTGGTCTTCTGCGTGTGGCGTGAACACTCCCGAGTCCAGATCTCGCGGCTCGGCGCCTGCGGGCGGCGTGCCGTCCTCGTCCAGGATGGTGAGGGACTCGATCCGGTCAACGCGAAACAGGCGGACGTCCTCCGCCCGGTGGCACCAGCCCTCGAGGTACCACTGGGCGTCGAAGTTGATCACCCTCATGGGGTCGACGTCGCGCTCTGTGGACTCGTCACGCCCGGGGACCAGATACCGCAGGTGAACGCGCCGGTGGGCAGCCAAGGCCTGCTGGGCCAGAGCCAGGGCCTCCTTGCCGGCGCCCTCGTCGATCACCACCTGGATGCGAGAGCTCCCTGCTGATGCCGAGCCCGTGGCCGCCTCGAGCTTGGCCAGTGCACGAACCACCGCATCGCGCTCACCTATTCCGGGGACCGCGGCCAGGGCGCGAAGCCCCACGATCAGGGCAAGCGCCTCGTCGACGCCAAGGCGCAACGGACGCTTGATCGTGTCGGCATTGGCCAGGAAGACCCTGCCGCTCTCCCACTCGGCCTCGATCAGATCGCCGTGGTAGCCGCCCGGAGTTCCACACAGGAACAGCAAGGCCAGATCGGCCTCGACCTGCGCCGGCGTCACGCCGAACTCCCGCGCGGTCTCCTCGATCTCGACGCCCTGTCGGTTCAGCAGCCACGGCACCATGGTCAGCAGCCTCGACAGCCGGCTCGTGGCCGACTCAGCCGCCTGTCCGGCTCGGCCGACCTGCCCGGATGAATCTTCCTTGGCGTTCATGCGCTCGCCTCTTCCCTGCCGGGCCCGGGACCCAACGCACCGGTCAACCTGCGAATCACGGACTCCTTGAGCTGGGCGGGGCTCTCGACCAGGACATCGGGGCCGAAGCTGCTGATCTCGTCGGCAAAGGCCTCGATGTCGCTGAAGTCGACGTCAATCTGCGACCAGGTGTCGCCGAGGTCACGGGGGGTGCCTGCCCGGCGGCGCAGGCTGTGCCCTGTCCCCGAACGAACTCGCAGGACCGCCGGCTGGGGGTCACGCTCGACGGCCACCGTGCTGATCATCGCCTTGGGCTCATGATCCGCGGGCACCTCGTATGAGGCTGCCTCACCATCGGTGGCGACCTCGCCCTCGATCCTGCCCAGCCGGAATACCCGCGGTGCGTTCCTGTCGCTGTCAAACCCGGTGAGGTACCAGCGACCGTGCCAGGAAGCGATCCCCCACGGCTGAACGTGGCGGGTCGCCACCCCTCCAGAGCTTGCCGTCCGATAGGTGAACGCCACCGGAATCCGTTCAAGCACGGCGTTCTTGACCGCCTCGAATGCCGGCTCAGCCGTCCGGACACGGGGCTCGATGCCGATCAGGGATGCGTCATCGCGTTCCACGCCCGCGGCCTCGAGCTTGCGCAGAGCCTGTGCCGCGGGTCCTGCCAGGCTGGCCTGTGCCCAAGCCCGACTGGCCAGCCCGAGAACCGCCAGCTCATCGGCGGCAAAAGAGATCTCCGGCAGGGCATACTCGCGCCGGTCGATGCGGTATCCGGGCTCGTCGTCGAAGAATGCGTCCAGCGGCTCGGTAACAAGCGGGATGCCAAGATCGCGCAGCTCGTCCTTGTCGCGTTCGAACATCCGGTCGAACGCCTCGTCGGAAGCGGTTGTGCCGTACTGCGGGACGGCGTCGCGAATCTTGGCCTTGGACAGTGGCTGACGTGTGTACAGCAGACAGATCACCAGGTTGAGCAGACGCTCGGTCTTGACGGACGCGTTGGGCTGGGTCCTCATGAGGGTGGACGCTACCGGACGGTCCGGCGCCGCGTTGGGCACCACCACCACTACTGTCGTTGACGTGATCCAGTGGCGCGAGGCAACCGTCGAGCGGATCCGGACGCAGTGGCCGGGAGCCGTCGAGCTCGACGTGGCTCTGCAGGGCCAGGGGCGCGAGACGATCCAGGCACTTGCCTTCAGCGACCTTGTGGGTGACCCCCGTCCGGGTGATCGAGTCCTTCTCAACGTCGCCGCGCTGGAGCTCGGGTTGGGCACCGGTGGGATGGCCCTGGTCGTGGCCATCCCGGACCGCCTGCCGGCCGACCCGCAGCCAGGCCCCGGGCACATCGTGAAGGCGCGCTACACGCCGTTGCAGACGGTGGTCCTGGGCGTCGACGAGCAGGAGAGCCCTCACCATGAGGTCCTGCGCCGCGCCACGGGGATAGACGCCATGCCGGTCATCCTGGCCGACCTGCACTCCGCCGTGCCGGCGATCCTGGCGGGACTGCGCGAGGCCGACCCGAAGGTCCGGGCGGCCTATGTCATGACCGACGGTGGTGCGTTGCCCATCGCGTTCTCCCGAACCGTCGCCGGACTGTCCGAGGCCGGGTGGCTCGCCGGGACCATCACCGTGGGTCAAGCCTTTGGTGGTGACCTTGAAGCCGTCAACGTCCACACTGGCCTGCTGGCCGCGGCACACGTCCTGCATGCAGACGTGGCGATCGTCGCCCAGGGGCCCGGCAACCTGGGGACCGACTCTCCGTGGGGCTACTCAGGGGTGGCAACCGGAGAGGCGGTCAACGCCACGGCGGTGCTGGGCGGGCGGGCCGTTGGCTCGCTGCGGGTCTCCGAAGCCGACGCACGCGAACGCCACCGCGGCATCTCCCACCACAGCCTGACAACATACGGTCGCGTGGCCATGGCGCCGGCGGACCTGCCGGTTCCCTTGCTCGGCGGAGGCTTCGGAGAACGTGTCCTTGAGCAGGCACGTGACCTGGTCCGCGCCAGCGCGGGTCGGCTCCGGCTGCACGAGATCGAGGTCCACGGTCTGGTTGACGCTCTGGCATCATGCCCGGTGCCACTGTCCACCATGGGCCGTGGGCTCGACCAGGACGAGGCCTCATTCGTCGCTGCGGCGGTGGCCGGTCGATTTGCCTCCACGCTGCTGGGTCACCTGAGATAGGAGGTGGCGCTACTCAGCGTCGCTGCCGGTCTCCACCATCATTGGCGCTGCCCGGCCGCCAGCGGCGATGGGAACCGGCCAACGACGGCGTGATCTGTTCGGCCCTCAGCGACACGGTATACGGGGTGGATCCAGCTGCACCTCAGTGAGCGTCAACCAGGTCCACGACGAAGATCAGGGTCTCACCCGGCTTGATCGCCCCACCCGCGCCGCGATCGCCGTAGGCCAGACTCGCCGGGATCGTCAGCCTGCGACGGCCACCGACCCTCATACCGGCGATGCCGTCGTCCCAGCCCCTGATGACCCGACCCACGCCCAGCCGGAAGTCCAGCGGCGCTCCCCGGCTCCAGGAGGAGTCGAACTCCTCACCTGTCGAGTACGCCACGCCGACATAGTGGGCGCTGATGGAGTCGCCGGCCTTGGCCTCGGAGCCATCGCCCACCACGAGGTCCTCGATGACGAGATCATCGGGAGCATCGCCTTCAGGGAAGTCGATCTCGGGCTTGGTGGTACTGGGATCAAGACCCATGGTGGTCAGACCTTTCAGTCGCGGGTGAACGTCAGGTCGAGGCAAGGATGTCGATGACGAACACCAAGGTGTCCTTGGGGCCGATCAGCGGCGGAGAGCCCTTGGTGCCATATCCCTCGGCAGGGGGCACGACCAGCAGGATGCGGCTGCCGACGGTCTGTCCGACCAGACCCTTGTCCCAACCGGTGATGACCTGGCCGGAGCCGATGGGAGTGTCGAACGCTGAGCCGTGGTCGCCGGAGGCATCGAACTTCTTGCCGTCCTTCCACAACACCCCGGTGTAGTTGACCTTGATGGTCTGACCGGCCTTGACGACCGGCCCCGTGCCCTTGATCAGGGGCTGGACGATCAGCGTCGTCGGCGCAGCGGTCTTGGGAACCGTGATCTGTGCAGGTTTGGCGCCATCAACCGTGGCGGTGGGGAGCCCGGCCTTGGGCGGGACCGCAGCACCGGTGGCGGTCGTCAGTGGTGTGCTGGCCGACACGACGTCGATGAAGAAGATGATCGTGTCGGTGGGGCCGACGCCCGCCTGCTTGTTGCCCTGGGTGCCGAACGCGGCAGCCGGCGGGATCGCGACCAGCACGCGGGACCCGACCTTCTGGCCGGTCAGGCCCTGGCTCAGGCCCTTCAACAGTGAGCTGGACGAGAGGTCAAGGGGGACCGTCGCCTTGCCGAAGCTGGACTCGATCTGCTTGCCGTCCTTGCCGTTGAACAGGGAGTAGCTGAACATGATCGAGTTTGCCTTGGACAGCTTGGCGCCCTTGCCTGCCGTGACGACCTTGGTGGTCGTCGCCTTGACGGTCAGCGGCTTGGTGTTGAAGGTCACCGTGGGTGCCTTGTCCGTACCACCCACCGTGATGACATCAAGAGCGTTGGCGCCCGAGGCGTCAGTCTTGCCCGAGCCACACGCCGCCAGAAATACCAGCGGTATGACGGCAGCGGACACAACTCGTAAGCGGGACAGGCGCACGCGAAGACCTCTATCTCTTGTCATGGGTTTTGCGAACCACCATATCGCCACGATCCCGGCGTCCCCGAACCGCACCGTGGCGGCGCGTGACTCACATGCTCGAGATGAGCCGCTCGACTCGGGTGTCGACGGCGGCGAACGGGTCCTTGCACAGAACCGTCCGCTGGGCCTGGTCGTTGAGCTTGAGATGGACCCAGTCGACGGTGAAGTCCCTTTTGTGATCCTGAGCGGCGCGGATGAAGTCGCCGCGCAGCTTTGCCCTCGTGGTCTGGGGCGGCACGGTCTTCGCCTCGAAGATCTCCGGGTCGGAGCACACCCGCCGAACGTTGCCGTGCCGCTGCAGGAGGTAGAACAGGCCACGCTCCCGGTTGATGTCGTGGTAAGCCAGATCGAGCTGGGCGATTCTTGGGCTGGAGAGCGAAAGGCTGTGCTTGGCCGAATACCGCGAGATCAGCAGGTACTTGATGACCCAGTCGATCTCGGTGCCGACCAGGGCCAGGTCCCCTGTCTCGACCGCGGTGAGCGTCCGATACCACAGGTCCAGGACCATCTTGTGGGTCGGATCGTCCAGGCCTTCGCGGTCGACGAACGCGGTGGCTCGTTCGTAGTACTCCCTCTGGATCTCCAGGGCGCTGAGCTCACGACCGTTGGCGAGCCTGACCTTCTTGCGACCGGTGATGTCGTGGCTGATCTCACGGATGGCCCGGATCGGGTTCTCGAGCGTCAGATCTCGTATCACCACACCCGCCTCGAACATGCGCAGCACCAGATCGGCCGAACCGACCTTGAGCATCGTGGTCGGCTCGCTCATGTTCGAGTCACCGACGATGACGTGCAGCCGGCGGAACTTCTCGGCGTCGGCGTGCGGCTCGTCCCTGGTGTTGATGATGGGTCGCGAGCGGGTGGTGGCGCTGGAGACGGCTTCCCAGATGTGGTCCGCCCGCTGGCTGAGACAGTAGGTGGCACCTCGGGATGTCGTGGTGATCTTGCCCGCGCCGCAGGTGATCTGACGGCTGACCAGGAAGGGGATCAGGACGTCGGACAGCTTCTGGAACTCCCCCGCGCGGCCGACGAGGTAGTTCTCGTGGCAGCCGTAGGAGTTGCCGGCCGAGTCGGTGTTGTTCTTGAAGACATAGATCTCACCGGCGATACCTTCGTCCGCGATCCGCTGCTGGGCGTCCGCGACGAGACCCTCGATGATGCGCTCCCCGGCCTTGTCGTGAGTGACCAGCTGGCGTACGTCGTCACACTCGGGAGTCGCGTACTCGGGGTGGCTGCCCACGTCGAGGTAAAGCCTGGAACCGTTGCCGAGAAACACGTTTGAGGACCGACCCCAGGAAACGACCTTGCGGAACAGGTAGCGAGCCACCTCGTCGGGCGTCAGGCGCCTCTGGCCGTCGAACGTGCACGTGACGCCGTACTCGTTCTCGATTCCGAAGATCCGACGATCCATGTCACCACTCTAGGGTCGATGGTGGCGCCCGGCGCTCAGATACGGCAAGGGGCATCAGTCGAGGTAGCCGCTGGATCTTTCGGTGACGCGTCCGGGGTCGACGTGCTTGAGTGGGGGTCATGAGGATCCTGGTGCTCGGTGGGACGTCATGGCTCGGCGGCGAGGTCGCCCGGGCCGGGCTCGATCGAGATCACGTGGTGACCTGCCTGGCACGAGGTGAGTCGGGGCGGGTCCCCCCGGGCGCGCCCCTGGTCAGCGCCGACAGAGCCGAGGACACGGCATACGCCCGGGTGTGTGACCAGGACTGGGACGGCGTCGTGGACGTCTCGTGGCAGCCTGCCTTCGTCCGCGGCGCGGTCAGTGCCCTCGCCGACCACACCGGCAGGTGGGTCTACGTCTCCTCCTGCTCCGTGTATCTCGCACACAACACCATCGGCGCGGACGAGTCGGCAGCCGTGCTGCCTCCTCTCGCGGGTGATCGGGCAACGATGGAGACGTATGGCGAGGCGAAGGTCGCGTGCGAGAACACAGTCCTCGACGGGGTCGGCAAAGACAGGGTGGTGATCGCCCGGTCGGGGCTGATCGGCGGGCCGGGCGACCACACCGACCGGACGGGCTATTGGTCGTGGCGGTTCGCGCATCCTGCGACGGCCGACGGCGCAGTGCTCGTCCCGGCTGATCAGGACGCCTCCACCCAGCTCGTTGATGTGCGGGACCTCGCGGCGTGGCTGGTGCGGTGTGTCGAGGACTCGGCGTGCGGGACCTTCAACGCCTCGGGACCGGCGACCCCGCTCTCCGAGCACCTCGCGGCAGCACGCCGGGTCGCTGGCCACACCGGACCTCTCGTTGCCGTGTCCAACGAGTGGTTGGCCGCACACGGGGTGCAGGAGTGGGCCGGGCCACGGTCCCTCCCCCTGTGGCTGAGCACCCCTGGGTGGGAGGGTTTCGCGGCACGGAGCACCGATGCCGCTGTGGCGGCTGGCCTTGCCTGCCGGCCCCTGGAGCAGACCCTGGCCGACGTCCTCCTCTGGGAAGAGTCCCGGGACCAGGCTGGGCCACGTCAGGCAGGCCTGGCAACCGCGGAGGAGCGTCGGCTGATCGCGGCCGCACGAGGTTGAGAGACCCAGACTGAGGGACCTGGCCGGTCTTCCTGTGAACCGGCCTCGTGAAAGTGCCCGTACCTATGGGACGATTCACGATGTGACCGCCTCGCCAGAAACCCTGAACGAGACCTCGGTCGACCCGGCCCGCACTCCTGAGGAGCCCAGCTCCGCAGCCTTCGGACTGTTGTCCCGCGCCCAGGCCCTCGCCGATGGCCTCCGTGCGGAGGTGGAGGCGGAAGCAGCCGCACTTCGTGCCGAGGCGCTCGCCGCCCACGACGAGGCAGCGCGACTGCACGCCGCCGCCGCAAGCGTCCATGACGACGCCCTCAGCGCCCAGCGATCGGCCCTGGCCCGGCTGCAGGAAGCCCGCGAAGAGGCGGCCCAGCTCGTGGCAGACGCGGCGGACCAGGCCACTCTCGTGGCTGACGCCGCCGACCGAACCAGCGATGAGCTTCTCGCCAGGTCAACGGCCGAGGCCGAGGAGATCCGGCACGCCGCACGCGCGGAGGATGAGCGGCTACGCACTCTCGCGACCGCAGAGCTCGAGCAGGCTCGCGATCAGGTTGCGCAGCTGCAGTCCGAGGTTGCCGCGCGCCTCGCGTCGCAGGAGAAACAGGCCAGCGAAGAGCTGCTCCGACTGGGTGAGGAGGCCGCGCAGCAGGCGAACTCGATCCGGGCCGCGGCGCAGGAGTCCTCGAACGAGGCGATCGCCAGTGCGAACCGTGACGCGGACGCAGCTCGTGCCACGGCTGCCCGTGAGCTCGACCAGGCACGGACGGAGGCGGCCGAGCTCAGCTCCACCTCTGCGGCTGATGCCGCGTCCTTGCGCGATGCTGCCGCCGCAGAGGCGGAACGCGTCCTGCGCGAAGCAGCCGACCACATGGACTGGGCCCGGGGCGCCGTTCGTTCTCTTCTCTCGAGCGCCGAGGCCCGGGCCGAGAGGGAGCGCCTGGCCGTCCACAACACCTCCGCGCACCATCTGTTCGAGCGAAGACGACAGCTGCAGGACATCATGGCCCGCGTGGCGTTGCGCTCCCGAGCTGCGGTCGGGGATGCCACGAGCGAGGCCGAGCGGCTTCGAGCGCAGGCCCTCGCTGTCCTGGAAGCAGCAGAGAAGGATGCCATCGCCACGAAGGAGCAGGCCAAGGCTCATGCCGAGCGGGTGATCGCCGAGGCTGACCAGACTGCGCGGGCGGCGCTCGATCGTGCGCAACGGCGGCTGGACGAGTCCGAACGCGGAGCCAAGATGCTGCGCGAGCGGGCCGCCGCGGAGGTGGCCAGGCTGCAGACCGAGGCCCACGAGCACCGCAGGGCGGTCCGCGACGAGGCCATGACAACCCTGGCGGCTGCCCGTGCCGATGCGGACACCGTACGGTCAGAGGCGCGTGACCTCCTCACCCAGGCCCGCTCAGAAGTGGGTGCGCTGGCCGAACGGCGCGACGACATCACCCAGCAGCTCGGCTATCTCTCCGGCGTGATCGAAGCCCTTGCCGTACCCGAGCACTCGGCCGTCACAGGGATCATCACAACCACGCCAGACACCACGGACGACGCCAACGCAGAACCCGGCGCTGACCCCACCCCCACGCCAGAACCAACCACTGACACCGCCACCGACCCCACCAAGCAAGAGACGATAGGAACCTGATGAACGAGTCCAACGCCCAGTTCCGCAGCGTGCTACGCGGCTACGACACCGCCCAAGTGGACCAGCACGTGAGCGATCTGACCCGGGCGGCTGAGGCAGCTCGGCGCGAGGCCGGTGATCTCAGCATCCAGGTGAGCAAGCTCGAGGCCGCGCAGCGCCAGCTCATGAGCGACATCGAAGCCCAGGCGGCAAAGACCCGCGGGCTGGAAGAAGCGCAGGCGAAGGCCGCGCCGCCGACGTACGCGGATCTTGGCCAACGCATCGGCGCGATGTTGAAGCTGGCCGACGAGGAGGGCATCGACATTCGCACCCGCGCCAAAGCGGACGCGGAGAGCCACCATGCGCTCGCCGACGAGAGCGCTCGGGCGACCCGTGAAGGCGCCGACATCTACGCCAAGGAGACGCGAAGCGCTGCCGACGCCGAGGCCGCCCGGGTCCTGGAGGACGCGAGGCGACGTGCGGACAGCATCCTGGACGACGCCGACCGTCAGGCGACGGCACGTCGAGAAGAGGCCGAAGCTGTGTACGAGCGGGCGCGCGCCAAGTCAGCCGCTGCCGCTGCCGACTTCGAGACAACTCTGGCCACGCGTCGAGACACGTCGGCCCAGGAGTTCGCCGTCCAGATCGCCGCTGCCGAGCAGCAGCTCGCTGCCGTCCAGCAGCGGTCGGAACAGACTCGCGCCGACTCCGAGCAGCGACTGCAGGAGGCTGCGACCAAGTCCGCGCGACAGCTCGCCGAGGCCAAGGCGCAGGCCCAGTCCATGGTCGCCGAAGCCAAGACCAAGGCCGAGCGGATCCGGGACGACTCCGAGCGCGTGCTCACTGCCGCGACCCAGCGACGCGACAGCATCAACGCCCAGCTCACCAACGTCCGCCAGATGCTGGCCACGCTCAGCGGCGGGGCAATGGTCAACACGGCGGAGCTGACAGAGGCTGGGTCGGCACAGCCCGACCCGGCACAGCCCGGTTCGACACAGCCAGCGCCGGAAGGCACTGCCGCCTCCCAGACCGATCCCGGTGCCGTTGTCAGCGACGAGCAGCACGAGCCTGTCACCGACGTCAAGGATGGAGAAGACGCCGGATCACCAGCCGGCGAGCAGGACTCCGACAAGGGCTCGGAGGGCGCGAGCAAGCAGGCGGACGACAAGCAAGGCGAAGACAAGCAAGGCGAAGACAAGCAAGCAACGGACAAGCGCCCTGGTGACAAGCACGCAGCCTCGCGCCAGTCGGCCGGTATCAAGGGCTGAACTGCCTAGGAGGACATCATCACGGCTGGCGGGTCCCACGGGGGTCGGCCAGCCGTGGTGTGTCCTGCCGACGCGGGTTGGGCCCTCAGCCGGCCAGATGGGCGAAGGACGACGGCTCGGCGGCGAGGAACTCAGACAGAGTCATCGGGCGCGTACCGGTGAGGTGTTCGATGGTGTGACTGGTCACCGACCCCTCGCCCGTATCAAGCATGAGGTAGGACCCGATCCAGCCGTCGATGAGCCAGTCCGGGTGCCCGGCCCTCGACGCTCGTGCCTCGTCGAGGGACTCCGGGTGGTACGTGATGACGCGGCGCGTTGCTCTCGTCAAGATTCGCGCGGTCTCGTGCAGGTCGATCGCGTGAGGTCCGGACACGTCGTAGATCTGTCCCTCGTGACCGGGCTCGGTCAGCAGGACGACGGCCAGCCGTGCCACGTCGCCGCGAGCGACCCAGGCCAGACGGCCGTGCCCGGCAGGTGCGCGGATCACCCCGTCCTCCCCCACGAACCGCGGCGCGACATCGGCATACAGCGCGTTGCGCATCGAGGTGAGGCTGATCCCCGCCTCACGGACCGCCCCCTCCGTATCGCCGTGGTCACGGGCGAAGGGAAACGTCGCGTTGGGGGCGGCGCCCATGAA
>DASVHT010000440.1:0-2235 GCA_036382455.1 Dermatophilaceae bacterium | reverse complement strand
GCGAAGCACCTGGATCTCGGGGAGGAACTGACGTTCCGCTCGTTCGGCGACGCGACGCGACGCGACTGTCACAGATGGCTCTCCCGTCCTGACTCAGCGCATGCACAGCACGCATTCATGCCCAGGCCGCACGAGGGGGGCGAGCGCTGGTTCAAGGTACCAACGTACGCAATGACCCAACAGACTCCGAAAAGTCGAGCGGTGGAGAGAGGCCGAAAACGTCATCCCGGCGCCTGACGGCTAGAGTCCACGGCATGGACAAAGTCGTCTCAAGCGCAGCCGAAGCGGTAGCCGGGATCGTCGATGGTTCGTCACTGTCGGTGGGTGGTTTCGGGTTGTGCGGTGTGCCCAGTGTGCTGATTGCCCAGATCCACGAGCTGGGCGTACGGGATCTGGTGGCGGTCTCGAACAACTGTGGGGTTGATGGGTGGGGGTTGGGGGTCTTGTTGAAGGACAAGCGGATCGCCCGGATGGTGTCCTCCTATGTAGGGGAGAACAAGGAGTTCGAGCGGCAGTACCTCTCCGGTGAGCTGGAGGTCGAGCTCACCCCGCAGGGCACCCTTGCGGAGAAGCTTCGCGCCGGTGGGGCCGGGATCCCGGCGTTCTTCACCGCGACAGGAGTCGGCACCCAGGTCGCCGAAGGCGGTATGCCGTGGCGTTACGCCCCTGACGGGTCGATCGCCAAGGCCTCACCGCCCAAGGAGACCCGCGAGATGGACTGGCACGGGGCACGGGGCACGTTCGTGCTGGAGGAGGCGATCGCCACCGACTTCGGTCTGGTGCGGGCGTGGAAGGGTGACCGGCACGGCAACCTGGTGTTCCGCCAGTCCGCGCGCAACTTCAACCCGTTGGCAGCCATGGCCGGGCGGGTCACCATCGCCGAGGTCGAGCACCTGGTCGAGCCGGGCGAGATCGACCCCGACGGCGTGCACCTGCCGGGCATCTACGTCCAGCGGGTTCTACCCCTCACCCCTGAACAGGCCGCCGACAAGCGGATCGAACGCCGCACCGTGCAGCCCAGACCCAAGAGTGCCGGCCCAGACGGAGGACTCCAGTAATGCCTTTGAACCGTGAGCAGATGGCCGCGCGCGCCGCCGCCGAGCTTTCCGACGGCGACTACGTCAACCTCGGCATCGGTCTGCCGACGATGGTGCCCAACTACGTCCCCGAGGACGTCGAGCTGGTCCTGCAGTCCGAGAACGGGATCCTGGGGGTGGGGGCCTATCCCATCGAGGGCGAGGAGGACCCCGACCTGATCAACGCAGGCAAGGAGACTGTCACCCTGCGCAAGGGCGCCTCCTTCTTCGACTCTGCGACCAGCTTCGGGATGATCCGCGGCGGCAAAGTCGACGCCGCCATCCTGGGCGCCATGCAGGTCTCGGCCGACGGCGACATCGCCAACTGGATGATCCCCGGCAAGATGGTCAAGGGCATGGGGGGGGCGATGGACCTGGTCCACGGCGCCAAGAAGGTCATCGTCCTGATGGAGCACGTCGCCCGCGACGGCACCCACAAGATCGTCCAGGAGTGCTCGCTGCCGCTGACCGGCAAACGCGTGGTCCAGCGGATCATCACCGACCTGTGCGTCATGGACGTCACCGACCACGGGCTTGTCCTGCGCGAGCTCGCCGACGGCGTCACCGAGGACGACATCCGCGCCGCCACCGAACCCCCCTTCACCGTCGAGCTCACCTGACCTGGCAGACGGGCCGCTTCCTCGCGATATGACGACGGCCGAGGTTGAGCTCAGTGCCCGTCAGGTGGCGCGTTCATCATCACGGGGTGGTCCCGCGTGGGGCGCCACTGGCGGTGAGCGTGGCATCGCCGACGTCCTGCGAGCTCGGCTGAGCCGCGGGGGCTCTGGCCCGGCCGCTCCACTCGCGCCCGCCTCGTCGCCGCCGCCGGATGAGGTACTCCAAAGCCAGAAGCACCGTCAGCAGGGCGCCGCCCGCAGCCGCGAGCACGAGACCAAGGGTTGTGCCGGGCGGGCGGAACGACAGCTCGAGCCGAGCCGCGTGCGTGCCCGCCGGGAGCCTGACTGCGACGAACACGCCCTTGAGCGCATCCACGGCAACGGGCCGGCCGTCGAGCGTGGCCGTATAGCCCGGCCACATCAGACGTGAGAAGACCACCGAACCGCCGCTGGGCGACGAGACAGTCATCGACTCCGCCGTGTCGTTGCTCGGCGCGGCGTTGCTGACAGTCGCCCCAGGGGACGCCACGACCCGCCCCGGC
>DASVHT010000439.1:0-6063 GCA_036382455.1 Dermatophilaceae bacterium | reverse complement strand
GACGGCTGCTGAACCAACACTGGCCAGGGCGATCCAGAGCCCGAGGAAGGGCACCGCATACGGGGCACATCGGGTCAGCGCGACCTGACGGCCGCGGCGACGGTCGCTGCGTCGCGCGGCGCCGGCGGACCGGCCGCCGGAACGTTGACCGTTGGTCAAGGCCGCAGCCTCCCGCATCCGGGCCTTGGGCGCGACGATGACCCGATGCCCGGCCAGGTGCGCCCGCCAGGAGAGGTCGAGGTCATCCCGGAACTGCCCGAATGCCGGGTCGAACCCGCCGAGCGCATCGAAGACATCGCGGCGGATCAGCATTCCCGAGGTGTTGACGCCCAGGACGTCGGTGCGGTGGTCGTGCTGGCCCTGGTCGGGCTCACCCCGTGCTGGACCTCCGGCGCGAGAACCCGAGCGGGTGATCTGCTGCCCGACCTCGAGCAGACGGGACGGGTCCTCCCAGGTGGTGAGCTTGGGGCCGGCGACACCCACTGACGGTGATCGGCGTGCTGCATTCAGAAGATGGGCCAAGGCGTCAGGCGCGGCGGCACTGTCGTCATGGAGCAGCCAAAGCCAGTCACCCGGCCCGGGCGGCGGGGAGGCCCACGACGCAGCGGCCAGCTTGTCGACCGCAAGGCCGACGGCCTCGCCAAAGGTGCTCTCCCGCGGCGCTGAGATCACCACGAGCTCGCCGATGACCTCACGGATCCCGCCGTGCCCGGCCACGATCTGGGGGCTGTCATCGGCCGAACCGGTGTCGACCACGACCAACGCGTCCGGCGCCCTCGTCTGGAGCGCGAGCGCGTCCAGGCACTCCTTCAGCCATGCCGCGCCGTCATGCACGACAAGCACCCCGGTGACCGTGACGGGTCGGGGAACTGCACGCGCCACGCCCGGCTCACGGGGCGGCGAGGGTTCCGTGCTCATGGTGCGCGGCGGAGCGATCGTCATCAGGTCAGGGACAGCCCGGCGGAGTGGCCGAGACGGCTAGACCGCCAGCTTCTTGAGCTTGCGGCGTTCGCGTTCGGAGAGGCCACCCCAGATTCCGAACCGCTCGTCGTGGGCGAGTGCGTACTCCAGGCACTCTCCGCGCACGTCGCAGCCCACGCAGACCTTCTTGGCCTCACGCGTGGAGCCGCCCTTCTCCGGGAAGAACGCCTCCGGATCGGTCTGAGCGCACAAGGAACGCTCCTGCCAGGACAGCTCGCCCTCGCACTCGTCCTCGATGGCATCGGTCAACTCGTAGTTCGTCACCAGGTATAGCTCGTGCACGGCCCCTCCTCGACCCAACAATTGACAACACTTGCCTTGACCTGTTCTGGTGGCCCGTCACGACCCTCGGCCAAGATCTGCTCCACGGTCACCACTGCTTGGAAACATCTCTGGCCTTGCGAGCCCTGCCGATCCGGTCGAACGTGCGGATAAATGACAACGATGAAATTACACGCGTGTCAGATGGGGTAAGTCAAGCGGAACTCTGATATCCGCCTGAACAGCCGACGCGCATACGGCACATAACGCCCATTGGCCAACTCCAGCACCACCGCGGACCCCCGTCCTCCCCCTGGATCCGCACTGAATCGGGACCCCATCCTTGCGCTGTTCCCCGTCCTGACAGACTGCCGCCATGCGCATCACCGCCCTGACCGGTGGAGTGGGCGGTGCACGCTTTCTGCGCGGGCTGCGCGCCCACCTCGACCGCACGCCCACCCTGTCCGACTCCTCGATCACGGTGATCGGCAACACCGGTGACGACATCACCTTGTTCGGGCTGCGAGTCTGCCCCGACCTCGACACCGTCATGTACACCCTTGGAGGCGGGGTCCACGAGGAACAGGGCTGGGGCCGCGCCGACGAGACCCATGGCGTCCAGGGTGAGCTCGCGGCATACGGGGCGCAGCCGCAGTGGTTCGGCCTGGGCGACCGCGACTTCGGCACCCACATCGCGCGCAGCCAGTGGCTGGGGCAGGGTCTCTCGCTCTCGGTGGTGACAGCGCGCCTGTGCGCCCGCTGGGGTCTGCCGGATCAGGGTGTGACCTTGCTGCCCATGTCCGACTCCCCCGTCGAGACCCACGCCATCGTCGACGAGGGCCAAGGGCCGCGCGCCGTCCACTTCCAGGAGTGGTGGGTCCGGATGAACGCCGCCGTCCCCGCACAGAAGTTCGTCGCCGTCGGCATGGACCGCGCCACGGCCGCACCGGGGGTGGTCGACGCCATCCGTGAGGCCGACATCATCCTGCTGCCCCCGAGCAACCCCGTCGTGTCGATCGGCATCATCCTCGGAGTGCCTGACGTGCGGGATGCCTTGCGTGAGAGCGCCGCCCCAGTCGTTGGAGTCTCGCCGCTGATCAACGGCGCCCCCGTCCGCGGCCATGCCGACGCCTGCCTGTCCGCTATAGGGGTCGAGTGCACCACACAGGCGGTGGCCGGTCTTTACGCCGACTTCCTTGGGGGGTGGCTGGTCGATGACGAGGACTGGCCGGCCACAGGTTTCGCTCCCGAGCTCGAGGTCCGGGCCCGGCCACTGTGGATGCACGACCTCGCGAGTGCCGCAGACATCGCTGGAGCCGCCGTCGACCTGGCCCTGAAGCTGCGCAGGACCCAGCCGGTATGACGGCACGCACCTCGCCCGTCATCCTCACCCCACTCGTCGGGTTCCCAGAGGTGGTCGAGGGCGACGACCTGGCCGGAATCGTGCTGAAAGCGTTGCAGGGCAATGGGATCCAGCTTCTTGACGGCGACATACTCGTCGTCTCGAGCAAGGTGGCTTCCAAGGCGATGGGGCTCAGCGCACCGTTCGCGCACCGAGCCGGCGTCGTCCTGTCCCAGACGGTGCGGGTCGTCGCCGAACGGATGACCCCGTCCGGGGTTACGCGCATTGTCGAGTCCGCCGCCGGGCCGGTCATGGCGGCCGCCGGCGTCGACGCCTCCAACACCGGCGACGGGTCGATCGTGCTGATCCTGCCCGGTGATCCCGACGCCGTCGCCCGCGAGATCCGCGAGGGCGTGCAGTCCGGCTGGGCGGCCCGGTCAGGGGACCATATCCGCGTGGGCGTCGTCCTCAGCGACACCGCCGGCCGCCCGTGGCGGATCGGTCAGACCGACTTTGCGCTGGGGGCGGCAGGCATCCACGTCATCGAAGACCTTCGCGGCTCGGGCGACGCCGACGGGCGAGCCCTCTCGGTTACCGAACGGTGCGTCGGCGATGAGATCGCGGCAGCCGCGGACCTGGTCAAGGGCAAGACGACTGGCGTGCCGGCAGCCCACATCCGCGGTCTGGGCCAGTACGTCCTGCGCAGCGAATCCACCTCTGGCGCCAGGGATCTCGTCCGCACCGGTGCCGGCGACTGGTTCGCCTACGGAACAGTCGAGGCCGTCCGTGCCGCCCTTGGGGTGGAGCCCGGGTCGGCCAGTGCATCAGAGGTCGGCATCCCCTCCAGCGAGCCCGAGGACGTTGCCACGCGGGCAGGGAGGGCGCTTCGGGTCGCCCTGATGACCGGCCTCGACGCGTCCGCTCACCTCTCCGGCGACGAAGTCCAGCTCCTGGCTGCCGACGACTTCGCACTCGGCGTCGCTGCCGGCCGCGTGGAGGTGGCGTTGCATGGCGAAGGGCTGGCCGCCTCCGTCACCCGGCTGCCGGCCCCCGACCTGACGATGGGCAAGGAACCGACAGACCGTCCGGGCGCACGGATCGTCTTTCGCCAGAAGTAGCTTCTAACCAAAGCTGGTAGCCCGGACCTCGGCGGGGGATCAGAACCTCGCCAGGCACTCCGGCCTTCGGGCTCAACGGAACCGGTGTGGCAGGTGGGTGGGAAGAGGCATGCGGTGACCACGTCGGGGACGCGCCACACCCGCCAGCTCGAGCAGCCGCTGCACTCGATAGCGATGTCCTGCATAGGGTTCGAGCAGCTCGGCCAAGCCATCGTCATCGACCTCGGAGCCGGTGAGGGCCCAACCGATGTCTTTGGCCACGTGATAGTCGCCGAAGCTCACGGCGTCTGCATCACCAAGCGCTGTGTGCCGCACCTCGGCCGCGGTCCAGATCCCGACCCCGGGTATGGCGCGCAGCCGTCGGCTCGCGTCATGGGAGGTCAGGTCGACACACTCTTCGAGCCGTCCCGCGGCCCCGGCCGCCCGAACGGCTGCTCCGGAGCGCGCGGAGTCCACCCCAGCCCTGAGCCACTCCCAGGACGGTATCCGGGCCCACGTCGCCGCCGAGGGAAGGACCCACAACCCACGCGCGCCACCCTCCCCCGGTGCGCGCTCGCCATACCGGTGGACGAGAGTGCGGTAGGAACCGAAGGCTTCCTTACCGGTGACCTTCTGCTCGATGATCGCGGGGATCAACGCCTCCAGCACCAGCCCGGTCCGCGGCACGCGCCATCCGCTGAAGCGCCGGGCAGCCTCGGCGACCAACGGGTGGTGGGCGACGAAACCCGTGGCATCGTCCTGGTCTCCGAGCATGGCCGGCACCGATGCGAGCACCCATTCGGCGCCCGGACCCCAGGCGGTGGCCTCGATGGAGGGACCGGCGAGCAACCCCAGACGCAGCGTCGACGGGCCCTGCGGCGTGCGGATCCCGCGCCAGATGGCGCCACCCGGGTCACGATGAAACGTCGGGTCACCGCCGCCCCGACGCAGGTCGTCGACGACGCCAAGAACGCCCGTCGACCTGGCCGGCGTCCAGCGTCGCACCTGGAAGTCAGTCACCAGCCCAGTCTGGCGCAGTGCTCAGAACGCAGGAGAACCTGCACGTCAACCCATAGAATCATCTCGCCCGTCGTGCAGCCGAACACCCAAGGATTGCCGTGCCCAAGAAGCAGGTCAGCCAGGACCGCAAGGCCCGTATCGCCGAGATGCAGGCCAAGGAGAAGGCCCGCGAGAAGCGTGTGCGCATGCAGATCATCGCCGCCGCCGCCGCGCTTCTGCTCGTGCTCGGGGCCGCCATCAGCTACGCAGTCATCGACGCCGGCAAGAAGAAGCCTGACGTGGCGATCACGAGCATCGGCGTGCAGGCCTCGGCCGCCTCTTGCGACCCGGTGACCACAGACAAGGCCAGCGGCAACCAGACCCACGTCGGACCCGGCACGGCCACGCCCAACACCACCAGGGTCACCTATGACACGGTGCCGCCCTCGAACGGGCCGCACTTCGCCCAGCCCGCGGTGAGCAACGGCGTCAACTTCTACACGGCCGCCGACCGGCCGAAGATGGAGGTCCTCGTGCACAACCTCGAGCACGGCTACACGATCCTCTGGTATGACCAGAGCGCGGGCGATGCCAAGAAGGCCGAGCTCGAGCAGATCGCCAAGGACGCCAACAAGCTCGACGCGAGCCTGAACAAGTTCATCGTCTCGGCGTGGGACCCGTCCTACGGCCAGCTGCCCGCAGGCAAGAAGTTCGCACTCTCGCACTGGTCGGCGACGCTGGGTGCTGACAAGACCTCGGTGGCCAGCCAAGCGGGTCACCGCCAGCTGTGTGGCGACTTGTCCGGCGCGGTCGTCAAGGCGTTCGTGCAGCAGTTCCCCCTAACCTCAGCGCCGGAGCCGGGAGCCGCATAGCGCTCGCCCCCGCGCCACGCCACCGTATTCCGTGGTGGCGGGTGGGCGGGTGAACGGTAGAGAGTGGGTGGTTCAACGGCGGCGGAAGGTCAACCGCACCAGCGCGTATGCCGCGTCGCCGCGACGGGGGTCCTCACTGGCCGCGCGCATCAGTGTCGTGATCTCCCCGTCGGGGTCGCCCACGAGCACGAAGCCGAGGTCGTGCGCTCTGGCCAGGATGGCGCGGACGTCGGCGGGGCCGACAGCACCGGCGGCACTGGCCGGCCCCAACGGCAGCGTCAGCGAGACAAGACCGCCGACGCGCAGCGCCCAGGAGGCATGGCCAAGGGCTTCGTCGACGTCCTCGGAGTCACACCCGTTCGGATGCAGCTGGGTGATGACATCCAGGGAGGCGGTGTCGACATCGAGAGCCGACGCCGAGGACCGGATGCCGGTGAAGTCGAGCTCGACCGGCGCGAAACCGATCGCCCGAGCCCAATTCGAGAGCGGTGAGCGAACCCCCGATCCGTCG
>DASVHT010000438.1:0-18651 GCA_036382455.1 Dermatophilaceae bacterium | reverse complement strand
TAGCCCACGATCTTGGCGCCGTCACCGGTGTCGGTCCAGAGGTTCTTGGGCCGACGGTCGGGGTTCTTCGCGATCACCGCGTTGGCCGCGCGCAGGATGGTCTGGGTCGAGCGGTAGTTCTGCTCAAGGAGGATCGTGCGGGCGTCGGGGTAGTCCTGCTCGAACTCGATGATGTTGCGGATCGTCGCACCGCGGAAGGCGTAGATCGACTGGTCCGCGTCGCCCACCACAGCGAGCTCGGCCGGAGGGACCGCCTGGGGGTCGGTGCTGGCGTAGCCAACCAGCTCGCGGACCAGCTGGTACTGCGCGGTGTTGGTGTCCTGGTACTCGTCCACCATGACGTGGCGGAAGCGGCGGTGGTAGTACTCGGCGACGTCGGGGAAGGCCTGAAGGATGTTGACCGTCGCCATGATCAGGTCGTCGAAGTCCATCGCGTTTGCCTGGCGCAGACGGGCCTGGTACATCCGGTAGGCGTCGGCGACCATGCGCTCGTGATGGCTGGCCTCGGCAAGCCCGGCCGAGTAGGTCTCCTCGTCGATCAGCTCGTTCTTGAGGTTGGACACCTGTGCCGAGAAGGAGCGCGGACGATAGCGCTTGGGGTCGAGGTCGAGCTCGCGCATGACCATCGACATGAGGCGCTGGCTGTCTGCCGCGTCGTAGATCGAGAAGGTCGACTTGAGGCCGACGTGGGAGGCCTCGCGACGCAGGATGCGCACACACGCCGAGTGGAACGTCGAGACCCACATGGCGCGGCTGCGGGTGCCGACCAGCGAGGCGACCCGATCGCGCATCTCGCCCGCTGCCTTGTTGGTGAAGGTGATCGCGAGGATCTGCCCGGGCCGGACGTCGCGCGCCGCCAGGAGGTGGGCGATGCGGTGTGCCAGCACACGTGTCTTGCCCGAACCGGCCCCTGCGACGATCAGCAGTGGCGCCCCTATATGGGTGACCGCGGCCCGCTGCTGCGGGTTGAGCTCCTCGAGCAGCGCCTCAGGGTCGCGACGCAGCGCCGAGCCGGTATGCCGGCCAACGCCATCCGGGATCGGCTCGCCACCCGCCTCGGCCCATGCCGGCACGCCGCGGCTGTCCACATCGCCGCTCGCAGCGGTAGGGGTGATCCCGGGCAGGGGGTAGGCGCCGAAAAGTGTGCTCATTGTGAGTTCCAGCCTACGTCCGGGGGGAGACAGCCCGAACCCAGGGAACGGAGCTGGCGTGCGCCTGTTGGCCGATGCTCTGGGACGCCGGGGTCAGTTCTTGTCGACCGCTTGCGCCAAGGGCGGCGTCGTCGACGAGGTTGTCTGCGACCAGACGGCGGTCGCGCCGCTGTGCCCGACCCGTACGGCCTGGAACGTGGTTCCGGTTGCGGCGACCACGGCCGTCACAGCCAGGGCGAGGGCGACCCACGTCGGAGCGCGTGCTGGTCCCACCTCGCCCTCCTTCCGGTCCCACCAGTGGAGAACGGCCGCGACGACCACCAGACCGAGTACCCAGGGCAGCAGGCCCTCGGCGAGATCGGCGTGGGTGCTGATCAGAGCGGAGTCCCGGACCCTCTCCTGCAGGGCCTCCCCGGACTGGGTGGAGATCGGCACGAGGATCAGCGCGACCAGGGCAAGGCCGAGGGGCAGGAGCCGGGCCCATCTGCGGAACAGCGGCCAAAGCGCTGCCAGGGCAACCACGAGCGCTGCGCTGGGGACGAGGACCTCGGTCGCGTGAACGACGAGCGGGTGCAGCGGAAGACCGGCGATGGTGTCGAACATCATTCTCCTTGACAGAGTGCCTCCGGCCACGTCACACCGCCGATTCCGCCTCTAGCCCGGGCGGACGGGTCGGAACGTAGCACGCCGCGAGCGAGTGCCTGCCCTGCCCGGGGTCGCGCCCTCGGTAGGGTCATCGCATGGGGCTCGAGATCCGCGACGTCGAGCACTCCTTCGGGGACCGGGTGGCCCTGGACGGAGTGAGCTTCGACGTCGTCCCCGGGGTGATCACCGGGCTGCTCGGACCCAACGGTGCCGGCAAGACGACGCTGCTGCGGATCCTGCTCGGGGTGTTGAGCCCGGACCACGGCCAGGTGCGGTATGACGGCCGTCCGGTGGACGAGGAGGACCGCCGCCGCTGGGGGTACATGCCACAGGAACGCGGGCTCTACCCAGGGATGCCAGCCGGTGACCAGGTCGTCTACTTCGGGCGGCTGCACGGCCTGTCCAACGGTGATGCGACGAGCAGGGCGCGTGTGCTGCTCGAGGAGCTGGGCCTGGAAGACCGGTGGGGCGATCGCACCGACAAGCTCTCCGGCGGTATGCAGCAGCGCCTCCAGCTTGCGACCGCCCTTGTCCACGACCCTGCAGTCATCGTCCTGGACGAGCCGTTCGCCGGCCTGGACCCGGTGGCCGTGGTGAGCCTGTCCGAGACCCTGCGGCAGCGAGCCCGAGCCGGGCGGACGGTGCTCTTCTCCAGCCACCAGCTCGACCTGGTGCAGGATCTCTGCGAGGACATCGCGATGGTCGACCGCGGCCGAACGGTGCTCCAGGGCAGTGTCGCCACGCTGCGGGCGTCGTCCGGCCGACGGCAGCTCAGACTGCACGTGCAGGCGCCGAACCGCGACTGGTTGCTTGCCTACCCCGAGGTCACCGTGGTCGGTGACGAGGCTGACGACCTGCGTCTGGAGGTCCCCGCAGACATCGACCCCCTGGACGTTCTGGATGCCGCCCGGGCGGCCGGGCGGGTGGTCGACTTCGGGCTCGACCTGCCGACGCTTTCGCAGCTGTTCATGGCTGCCGCCGACCGGACCCTCGACCGGGCAGGTGTGAGCTGATGGGGACGTGGTGGAAGCTCACGCGCCTGGTGGCTGAGCGCGCACTCTTCGAGAACCTCAGGTCGAGGTCCTTCAAGGTCGTCACAGGGCTGTTGCTGCTGCTGTCCATCGCCGCGGTCACGATTCCGCAGATCCTCGGCAATGAACGCACGACGTACACGCTCGCGACCGCCGGTGCCGCTCCGTCGGAGATGGTGGCTGCTCTGGATGCCGCTGGCAGATCAGCCAAGTTCACCGTCACGTATGTGTCACGGGGCGACTCGAATGCGGTCCGGAAGGCTGTGCGCGACGGCGACGCCACTGTCGGTCTCACCGGAGGGACGCTCTACACCTCGAACACGGCGGGGGGAACCTTCCCGGTCATGGTCGCCCAGGCCGTGGTCGGCCTGGAGACATCGCACCTGTTGGCCGGGGCGGGCCTGAGCCCACAGCAGGTCGCGGAGCTCCAGTCGGTCCGGCCGCCCAAACAGGTCACCGTCGGGCGGGTGGACAACGAGGGGCGCGCCGGAGCCGGCTTGGCAGTCGGAGTGGTCCTGTACCTGGCAATCACCTTCGCCGGGACTGCCATTGCGACGACGGTCGCGATGGAGAAGTCCACTCGCATCTCCGAGGTGCTCCTCGCGATCCTGCGTCCCAGCCAGGTGCTCGTCGGAACCGTGGTGGCGATCGGCACGGTGACGCTCCTGCAGCTGCTCGTGCTCGCGACACCGCTCGCCGTCGCCGTGCGGGTCACCGACAGCATCGGGCTACCCCCGGTTGCGGCCGGAGACATCACGCTCGCGGTGGCGTGGTTCCTGCTCGGGTTCATGCTGTACGCGTTCCTGTTCGCGGCCGCCGGCGCCCTGGTCAACAAGATCACCGAAGTCAACTCGGCGATCCTGCCGGTCACGATGATCCTCCTCGTCGGCTACATGCTGGCGATCACGGTGGTCACCTCGAACCCGGCCAGCGGGTGGAGCGTCGCTGCCTCTTTGTTCCCGCTCAGCGCGCCGATGGCAATGCCGATCCGCTGGGCCTCGGGCGACGTGCCCATCTACCAGCTTCTGCTCGCCATGGCCCTGACCGCCGCCTCCTCGGTGCTCCTGGTATCGGTCGCCTCGTCCATCTACCGGCGTGCCCTGCTCATCACCGGCCACCGGGTGAAGCTTCGCGAGGTGCTGGGCGGCCGGGCACTCTGACAAGGGCCTCGCCTAGGCTCGGATCGTGACCTCACCGCAGATGGAATCTGGTGCCGAGGAGCTTCGGTCCGGTTACATCCGGCCGGCAGAGGCCAAGGACGTGCCCGCCATCCTCGGGCTCGTCCACCAGCTGGCCGTCTACGAAAAGGAGCCGGACGCGGTCGAGGCGACCGAAGCCGACTTCCGGATGGCGTTGTTTCCCTCAGATGGCTCGCCTACGGCCTTCGCGCATGTCGCCGAGATCGACGGTGAGATCGTCGGTATTGCGATCTGGTACGTCACGTTCTCGACCTGGGTGGGACGCGGTGGCATCTGGCTCGAGGACCTGTTCGTCCTACCCGAGCATCGCGGGTCCGGCCTGGGCAAGGCACTCCTGGCGACGCTGGCGGCAGTGTGCGCGGAACGCGGCTACGGCCGACTCGAGTGGTCGGTGCTGAGGTGGAACAAGCCCTCGATCGGCTTCTACGACTCGATCGGCGCTCAGCCGTTGGACGAGTGGCTCACCTATCGACTCGAGGGCCCGGATCTGGTCGCGCTGGCCGAGGACTGTGACCCAACTACGCTGACGTCATGACGGAGCGGACTTTCGGCCAACCGGCGACGCCACGCCTCGACCAGGACATCGAACGGGTTCTCGTCGTGACCGCGCATCCGGACGACTGCGACTTCGGGGCGGCCGGGACCGTCGCCGGTTGGGTCGACGCCGGTCTCAAGGTCACGATCTTGTTGTGCACCCGCGGCGAGCAGGGCGGGTTCGACGACTTCAACCGCGAGCAGATGCCGCTCATCCGCGAACGCGAGCAGATCGCGGCGTCGGCAGCTCTCGGCGTCACGGACGTGCGGTTCCTGGCGGGCCACCGCGACGGTTGGCTTGAACCCTCCTGGGAGCTGCAACGCCAGATCGTCGAGGTCATCCGCGACGTCCAGCCCCAGCGGGTGCTGATCCAGTCCCCGGAACGGTGGTACGACCGCATCCAGGCGTCACACCCGGATCACCTTGCGGCAGGCGAGGCCGCTATCCGCGCCGTCTATCCCGCTGCCGAGAACCGTTTCGCCTGGCCCGAGCTCATCGAACAGGGTCTGCAGCCATGGCACGTCAACGAGGTCTGGATCATGGCCCATCCACACATGACCCACGCCGTGGACATCACCGACACGTTCGGTCGCAAGGTCGCGGCGCTGCACGCTCATGGATCACAGACAGGACATCAGAGCGATCAGCTGGAGGGGTTCCTTCGCGGCTGGGGCGCGTCGGTGGCCCAGGCGTTCGGCCTTGGTGAGGGCCGGTTGGGCGAGTGCTTCGCGATCATGGATCTGGGCTGACCCGAGCACCAGGCGTCACCTCACAGAAGGTGCCGCCCGACTGCCCAAGCGGTGAGCTCGTGCCGCGACGAGAGCTGGAGCTTGCGCAGCACCGAGGACACATGTGTCTCAACGGTCTTGATAGAGATGAAGAGCTCCTTGGCGACCTCTTTATACTGGTAGCCACGAGCGATGAGCCTCATCACCTCACGCTCGCGGGTGCTGAGCCGGTCCAGCTCCTCATCGACCAGAGCGACCTCACCGGCAGCGGCACCGAAGGCGTCGAGAACGAAGCCTGCCAACCGCGGGCTGAACACGGCATCGCCGTCGGCAACCCGTCGAATAGCGTCGGTCAGGTCGTTGCCGTTGATGGTCTTGGTGACGTATCCGCGAGCCCCGGCCCGGATGACCGCGATCACGTCCTCGGCCGCGTCGGACACCGACAACGCGAGAAAGCGAACGGGCTCACCGGACTCGGTTGTCACGCCATGCGATCCGGAGATCACGTCGCTGCCGCCGTTGCCGTTGCCGCCCGGCAGGTGCACGTCGAGCAGGACGACGTCTGGTCGCGTCTCAGCCACCACGACGATGGCGCTGTCGACGTCCGGGGCCTCCCCCACGATCACCATCGACTCGTCCAGCTCGGCCTTGACGCCGGAGCGGAACATGCGGTGGTCATCGACCAGGACGAGCCTGATGGGGGCGGGGTGCAAGGACTTCGGTTCGCTCATCATTGCGTTCCTTCGGTATCTGGCTGGGCAACGGGCTGTGACTCGGCGGTCGTGAGGGGCAGAGAGAGCGACACCTCGGTGCCGCGCTCGAGCCGGCGAACTGCCGCCGAGCCACCCTGACGCGACATGCGGCCAAGGATCGACTCGCGGACCCCCAGACGATCCGCGGGCACCGCGCTCATGTCGAAACCCGGACCATGGTCGCGCACAAACGCCTCAACGAGGTCGGATCCCACCTCGACATAGGCCGATACAGGCACCGAGCCGTGACACACAGCATTAAGAAGGGCCTCGCGCAGCGCCCGCACCAGGGCAGTCCCGCCAGCATCCAGCGGACGGTCACCGGTGACCACCAGCTCGATGGGTATGCCGTGCACGTCCTCGACCTCGTGCGCGACCTCAGTCACGGCCGAGGCCAGGCTTGACCGCGAGCCTCGCGGGCCGGCATACAGCCATCCGCGCAGCTCCCGCTCCTGTGCGCGCGCAAGTCGGGTCACCTCGGCAGGGTCGGCCGCCTTGCGCTGGATAAGAGCCAGCGTCTGCAGGACCGAGTCGTGCAGGTGCGCGGCGATGTCTGCGCGCTCGGTCTCACGGATGCGTTGTGCCTGCTCGGCCCGCAGGTCGTTCCAGAGACGCACCCCCCAGGGAGCGGCGATCAGGGCGGCGCCGGCGAGGACTGCCACGGCAGGGATCCCCACATCCCAAAGGCCGGCGAGCCCGCGTCCCTGGGTCGCAAGAACGACGACACCGATCAACGCAAGCGCGATGCCGATCACCAGACGTAGCAAGCCCGCCCGTCGACCTTCGCTGCCGCCGACCAGCCATCTTCCTCGCTCGGCGTCATCGAGCTGCGACCACGCAAGCACCGCTCCGCCGGCGACGGTCACCAGCGGGATGAGCACACCCAGTCGCAAGTTGACCCCGTGCAGCTGGGCAAAGAGCCCCCCGCCGACGAGAAGCAGCCCTACCCCCACGACCAGGTTGCGCAGGGGCTCGTTCGCCGGTTGGCCCTCATCCATGGGCCGTGGCCGCGGAACGGGGGCGCCCGCCAGCGACTGAGGTGTCAGTGCCCACAAGATGAGGTACGCCGCCACCCCGGCGCCACCGGCAAAGCAGGCCAGGAGGAAGGCCAGTCGCACATGCCGCACGTTGAGCCCGAGGTGCTCAGCCAGGCCGGCGCAGACCCCACCGACGTATCGGCCCTGCACGGGGCGCTCCAGCCGGTACACCGCCCGTCCCCGACCGGGGTCGATCGGCGACTTCGGAAGCTCGTAAGGCGTGGGCACGAGGTCCATCCTCGCCCACCCCCGGGGCAGAACGGGCCCTGACGGCGCTATCTCAGGGTTCGTTCAGGGTCCGGTCAGGGTCGACCCTCATGGCGACCGACTGCTGCGGGCGACAGGATCGAAGACATGAACGAACAACGCACAACTAACGCGGAAACCGGTCTGGACAAGATCTTCTCAGCACTGCGCAGCATCGGCGTCCGACGCCGTACGGATGACAAGTGGATCGCCGGCGTCTGCTCGGGGCTGGCAGACCGGCTCGGTGTCGACCCGGTCATCGTCCGGGTCGGCCTCGTGGTGCTCTCCCTCCTGTGGGGAGCCGGCATCACCGTCTATCTCGTGGCTTGGGCCCTGCTGCCCAACGACAGGAACCAGATCGTGATCGAGCGGGCGCTGCGTGACGGAAACGGGGGCTCCATCGTCGTGATGGTCTTCGCCGGTCTGGCGCTGTTCGGCGGTTCCTGGTGGGGCAGCAGCTCAGGCTGGGGGTTCCCCTGGGGTCTGGTCCTCGCCGGCGGACTCATCTGGTGGCTGGTTCAGCGGTCCAGCAACCGTCCGGATGCCGACCAACGGGTGAGCGCCCAGGCGCCCCCCGCCGCGCCATACGCCACCACGCCATACGCGACCACCCCGGTCAACCCCGGTCAGAAGCCGACCACACCAGACCCGATGACAGCCACGACGGGCGGGGCGCCAAGCACCTACCGCCCGGCTTCGGCCGCCTACCGCCCCGAGGCTCCGAGGAGACTGCGTCGTCGATCCGGTGGCGCGCTGATGGCTCTTCTCGCCATCGGACTCTCCCTCGTGACGTACGGCTCGCTGAGCTGGCTGGGCGACGAGTTCAGCTGGACCGGTGACCACCAGGCCATCGCGCTGGCCGGTTCCCTCGCAGCGATCGGGCTCCTGCTCGTCGTGCTCGGCCTCGCCGGTTGGCGAGCCGGCTTCGTGGCCTTCCTGGCAGTCGTCCTGGCGATCACCGCTTTGTCGAGCACCGTCGTGCCTCCGGGCATCCACCTCGGCGGACGGGTCGGGGACCAGACCTGGAGGCCGGCTGTGGTCACTTCCGACGCGAACTACCGCCTCGGGGCGGGGAACGCCGTCCTCGACCTCGGCGCGCTACCCAAGGTAGGACTGAGCGAGGCCAAGCTCCCGGTATACGTCGGTCTCGGCGACCTGAGGGTGGTTGTGCCCCAGGGCTTGACCGTCAAGGTAGTGGGCCACGTGGGCCTCGGAGAGATCCTGCTGCCGACCGACTTCGGAAGCAATGGACAGAGCGGCGCAGACGTCGCCAGGTCGGTCGTCATCGGCGATGGGCCAACCGAAGTCGTGGTCGACGCCGGAGTCGGCGTCGGACAGCTCACCGTGGTGAAGGAGTAGGACGATGGAAGCGAATACACCTGCAACGCCTTCATTCCCGGGCGGCAACCCGATCGAGAAGAACTCGGTCCAGGACAACCCGACCAAGGTCAAAGCGACTGCGGACAAGGTTGGCACGCTGGCTCGTCCCAAGGGACCGAACGCATCAGCAGTCGTTCTTGGACTGGTTGCCATGCTCCTGTCAGGCCTGATCATCGCCAACGAGACGGTGGGTCTGCAGGTCGACTGGTCACGTCTGGGACCTGGGGCGATCGTTGGCATCGGTCTGCTGTTCGTGGTGCTCGGTGCCATCGGCCTGGTTCGGCGCCATGAGGACGTCTGACATCAGCGACCGCCAGCTGGACGCGACATCGAGCCGGTCAAGATCCGCCGGCGGCACCCATGCGGCAGACGCAGTGGTGCCGCCGACGTCGTGCACGACTGGCTCGGTGGGGGCGTGACAGGACGCGCGATACACGAGTCGCACGGCGTGGAAGTCCTCGAGCCGCCCCGAAGGGGCGCGGCCGATCCAGCGAGTCGTCCGGACCAGTGCGAGCTCGCTGACCTCGATCACCTGACCGCTCTCCTCCCATGCCTCGCGTACCACGGCCTGTTCCGGCGGCTCGTCGGCCTCGATGCCGCCACCGGGAAGGCCCCATCGACCCTGTGCATTGGTGCGGTCGGAGAACTGCGTCATCAGAAGTCCCCGCGAGCTGGTCACGTAGGCGTAGGCCGCCACCCGTTGGTACCGCTCGGGGACCTCGCCCTTGCCGGGCGGCAGCTCCTTGTCCCGATGCAGAGGCTCCTCCGGCTCGAGCGGCGCGGCCACCTGGGGGTCAACGACGAAAGACATTGTCAACACGTGGCTTCCACGCGAATCACTCATGACGTCTCGCACCGTCCGCACCTGCCAGCCATGCGAGGCGAGCAGTGCGACGGGGTCGTCCCCGTGGTCAAGGTCAAAGCGGACGACCTCTGCGCCAGAGACTTCAACGCCCACCACGACAAGGCGCGGCGGCTCGGGCGATCCGCCGGTCAAGGGCCGGTCCTCGCAGCTGACCCAGCCAGGGCGATGGCGCGACGGTACTCCGCCTCCGCGCCGTCCAGGATCCGGTCCCACGACTGCTCGGGCGGGGTGCCGAGGTTGTATGCCATCATCGATCCCCTGAGCTGCTCGTCGGTGACCAGGTGCGCCAGTGCCCCAGCCATCGCCTCGTCGTCCGCCGCGAGAAACCCGTTAAGGCCGTCCGTAACGAACTCCTGCAGGCCAGTGCCCCAACGCCCCACGACCGGCAGACCGACCGTGCGCGCCTCGAGCGCGGCAATCCCGAACGACTCCAATGGTGCGGGGGCCACGTAGATGTCGGCCGCGGCATACTTCTGGCGCAGCTCGTCACGGGTCACGCGCCCCGGCAGGTGGACCCACCCAGTCATGTCGTGCGCGGCGACGAAGCGCTCGAGCCGGCCGCGGTCCGGGCCCTCGCCGAGGATCTCGAGACTCATCCCGATGTCGTCCGGGACCAGCGCACGCACGCGAGCCATGGTGCGTAGCAACGGAAGTGGCCGTTTGCGCGCGGCCAGCCGCATCGCGGAGACCACCCGTACGACGCCCCTCGCCCCGGGCGTCGGGTCTCCTTCTGCCGGGGTCACCCAGCGGTCGACGTCGATCCCGTTGGAGAGGACGTTGACCACACCTGCAGAGCCGACGATGCGCTGCAAAGGCTCGGCGGCCACGGCCGAGACCGCGCTCATGGCAACACCGCGGGAAGCCCACGTGCGCACGTGACCGGCGGCACGGAATACCGGCTCGAGCGAGCCCAGCATGCAGTGCCACGTCATGGCGGTCGGCAGCCCCATGCCGGTGGCGACGCGCGCGCAGTCGACCGCGAAGGGGCTCACCACACCCATGTGGACGTGTGCGACATCGAACCCACCTTCGGCGAGTCTGAGGCGCAGCAGCCTTGGGGCCAAAGGGTTAACGGGCAGCTCGAACGGCAGCTTGATCGCCAGCCTGTGGACGGGAACGCCGTCGACATGGTCGACGAAACCGCCCCGCTCACCGTGCTGGCCAGGTGTGGCCGTGAAGACGACGACCTCGTGCCCGCGGCTGATCAGGCGCGCGGCGAGGTCATGAACCTGCACCTCGATGCCGCCCAGGCGAGGCAGATAACAGTCCGACAGCAACGCAATCTTCACAAATGCCACCCTCGCATGAGACAGGATGGGACCTGATGGCGCACACCCTCCTGGCTTTCCATGCCCACCCCGACGACGAGGCACTGCTGACCGCCGGGACGATGGCACGCGCCGCCGCAGAGGGCCACCGGGTCATCGTGGTGGTGGCGACCGACGGCAACGAGGGGCTGGCGTCGAGCCAGTTCGCCGCGGACGGTCGGCTGGGCTATCGGCGGCTGGAGGAGCTGCGTGCGAGCGCCCGCGCGCTGGGGGTCGCTCGCGTCGAGCATCTCGGTTATGCGGACAGCGGGTTGGGGCCACACACCTGGCCGGATCCGCCCGGGCAGACCCGGTTCATCCGCGCCGACGTCGACGAGGCCGCAGGGCTCCTTGCCGACATCCTGCTCGAAGAGTCCGTGGACGTTCTCCTGACGTACGACGCCAACGGCGGATACGGGCATCGTGACCATGTGAAGGTCCACGACGTCGGAGCGCGCGCAGCGGCGATGGCGAAGACCGCGCGGGTGCTGCAGGCCACCGTGCCACGGGACACGATCTGCCGTGCGGTGGCCGTGGCGCGCAAGGTCTACCGCTTCCCCCCGGACTTCGACCCCACCATCTTCCAGCGTTCCTTCAGTCCCCGGTCAGACATCACCCACCGGGTCAACGTCAGCCGCTATGCCAGCGCGAAGAGGGCCTCGATGCGGGCCCACGCCTCCCAGGCGAGCGCCGATGGAGGGGCTGACCGCACCCTGGCAGCCTTTCTGCGGATCCCACGACCGCTGTATGACGTGGTCTTCGGCCGCGAGTGGTTCGTCGACCCGGCCCACCCGCCGGGCGCCCCGATCTCCCGGGACGTCTTTGCGGGGCTGCCATGAGCGCGCACAATCCGTTGATGGCCTCGACGGCAGAGGGCGACCCGAGTCTGCCCCGGTGGAGACCCAGCACTCGCCAGGTCATCCAGGGACTGCTCGGCCTCGGGGTGGCCGTGGGGCTGCTGGTGTGGGGACTTCCATTCTTCGTCGGCACGACATGGGTCGAGGTCTTCGACAGGCTGCGCCAGATCGGTCCGATGACGGCCCTACAGCTGCTGGCCGTCATGGCCTGCGGGCTTTGGCTGTACACCTTCATGCTCACCGGTTCGCTCCCCGGCTTGTCGCATCCGAAGGCCTTGATCCTCAACGTGTGCAGCTCCTCGGTGGGCAACCTGCTTCCGGGTGGTGGAGCGGCCGGTGTGGCCGCGACGTACGGCATGTGTCGTTCCTGGGGTTTCTCGCGGCGTGACATCTCAACCTCCGTGATCGTCAGCGGCGTCTGGAACGTCCTCGGGCGCGTGGCCCTGCCCGTTATCGGTATGGCCGCCCTGCTGACCGATGCCTCGAACCTGCCCAAGGCGGTCGTGCGGGGTGGGGCCATCGGCGCCGTGGTGGGCGTGTTGCTCCTCGGCCTCTTCATCACCTTGATCGCCTCCGGACCAGCCGCCACCGTCATCGGTCACGGCCTCGACAAGGCCCTGCACCCGCTGTGGCGCAGGTCCCGGGCCAGTCAGGACCTGAGCATCGACGATCTGGTGCATGACCTGCGGGGTCGACTCAACTCCGTGGTCCGGACCGGCTGGCGCAGCATGACGTTCGGTCTGTCCGGCTTCTTCGGCATCTACTATGTGCTGTTCTGGTTCTGCCTCGACGCCGCGCACGTCCACGTGACCATCCCGCACATGTTCGCCGCCTACGCCATCGGACGGCTCCTCTCCACGGTCGGGTTCACCCCCGGCGGAATCGGCGTCACAGAACCCCTGACGGCCGCGGTACTCATCGGTTTCGGCGCCATCCCGGCGGCAGCCACGGCAGGCGTGGTGCTCTTCTCGATCTACGTCCACCTGCTCGAGGTCCCGCTGGGAGCGATCGGCTGGGTCGTGTGGGGCGTGTCCCGCAAGAAGTCGCCCACGCCCGATCCGTCCTTCGAACCGACAGGCGACGTTCGGCCCGCGCTCGGGTCACCGACGGACTAGCCTGCGCACCTGACGTGTCCGGGCCTGGTCGGCGATCTCATCGTCGATCAGGCCTGGCACGAATAGCGCGCACAGTGCACGCTCGACGGCAAGCTTGATGAGTGCGTCGGCGAAGCGAGGGTTGGCGGGCAGGAGTGGGCCGTGCAGGTAGGACCCGAACACGTTGCCCGTGACTGCTCCCTCGGTCGCGTCGATGCCGTTGTTACCCATGCCCGACCTGACTGTGCCGAAGGGCTGCTGCCCCGGTGCGAGCTTCGTTGAGCCGGAATGGTTCTCGTAGCCGACCACGTCGCCGTATGCCGTCCTTAGGACGACGGGCCCGATCATCCGCTTGGCGTTGCCCTGGGTCGTCACGTCAAGGATGCCTATGCCCGGGAGCCGTTCTCCCTGGACCGTGATGAAGGCGTTGCCGAAGAGCTGGTACATGCCGCAGATCATCAGCATCGGAGTGCCGTCAGCCGCCAAGGCGCGCAGGACGTCCGCGTTGTGGGCCAGGTCGTCCTCAACCCGCGCCTGCCCGCTGTCCTGGCCGCCACCCCCAAGGACCAGATGCGCGTCCGTCGGGAAGTCGTTGCCGGGGTGGTGCTGATGGACGACGGGTTCGTAGCCGTGCCAGCGAAGTCGACTGGCCAGGGCGCGCGTGTTGCCCAGGTCGCCGTAGATGCTCATCTCGCGTGGGTAGATGTGAACGATCTTGATCCGACCCTTGTTGGCACTCATGCGGGGTCCTCTCCGAAGTTCGCCAGGCCGTATCGTGTGGCCAGGTCGCGGCGCAGAGCCATCATCGCGGTGTAGGTGCAGAAGATGCGCTTGGGCTCGTTCCTGTATGCCGTGAGGAACCGTTCCAGCGCAACGCCGAGGTCGGGCTCGACCTCGGCGACGGCCACGTCGTCGTACTTCAGGCGCAGCGCCATGTCGTAGGCACGCACACCACTGGTGAGCGCAACTCCCTTCTCCCGCAACGACTCGAAGCTGACGTCATAAAGCCACGACACGTCGCGACCGTCGGCATAGTTGTCGTTGATGGCAACCATCGTGGTGACAGGTGCATTGCCATAGGTGCCGAGTGCAACGGTGAAGCCGGCGGGGTTCTTGACCAGGACCAGCTCCAACGGCTGTCCATCAGCGTCTATGACCTCGCCACGACCGAACGGGGGCTCGACCCTCTCAAGGGCCGCGACGGCGCCACTCTGGCGAAACTCCTTTGCCAGCAACGCTTTCGCCGTCGTTACAGCAGCGGTGGCGTTGATCATGGCCGCGAGGCCCCGCTGTTTGAGAACCAGGGGGCCAACTCGCTCCGTTTGACCGAAGCGCACCTCAAAGCTGCGTTCGTCATGAGGCTTGAGCAGGCCGTCCGCATCAGAGGGCCGGGGTGGCGTGAACTCGTCCTCGAACCGGACGTCGGCCTCCTGCAGCTCGGGGAGCCGGTCCGCGATCGAGGGGTCGACGCCGAAATAGGTGACCGTGACTCCGTCGGGGACACGGCCGGCGATCCGCGACACGAAGGAGTCGTCGATGTTGAGCACCACGCCGGTCGTCGTCTGCTCCGCCAGGTCGGCGAGCAGCTTGGCGGTGTGGTCGATCTCGGCGAACCGGTCGAGCTGGTCGCGGGCGACGTTGAGCAGCAGCGAGTGCGTCGGTTTGACCGAGGAGGCGAACTTCAACGCATGGGCCTCGTCGAGCTCGAGGACGGCGATGTCGGCCCTGAGCCGTCCCGACAGCGGGATCTCGGCCAGCATCGAGGAGATGACACCGCGGGTGAAGTTGCTGCCCGTGGGGTTCGTGAACACCGTGAGCCCGTGTTCGCGCAGAATGGCGACCAGCATCTTGGTCGTCGTTGTCTTGCCGTTGGTCCCGGTGACCACGACGACCCCACGGGCAAGGTCCGCGAGTGCGTTGCTGAGGAACCGCGGGTCCACCGTCTCGACCACCAGCCCCGGCAGCGCCGAGCCGCCACCTCTCAGCCTGGATGCGGCACGCGCTGCCTTGCCGGCGGCCACCGCCAATGAGGTCCTCAACACCCGAACACCTTAACGGCGCAAGGGTGCGGGGACGGACCTCGTCCGTCGCCCACACCCTTCCAGCCCGCCTGTCAGCTCAGCGGCGTTGCCTTCTGGACGAACTCGTTGGTGAACGTCTTGGCAAGGTCGATCGTCTTGCCCTGCACCTTCGGGTTGAAGGCCGAGAGAACCGCCAGGCAGGTCGCGGGGCCGTCTGCCGGCATCATCCCAGTGGGGTTGTAGATACCCTTCTCCTTCTCCAGAGCCGAGATGTAGGCCGCCTTGCCCACTCCCGCGTAGTAGTCCGGCGGCATCTGGTCGGCAATCTCCGTCGCGGTGTGGCCGGCGATCCACTTCAACGTGGCCACGTAGGCGTTGACCAGCTTCTGCACGACGTCCTTGTGCGCACTGACATAGTCGCTCTGCATGTAGAGCGAGGTCGCCGGGTAGGTGCCGCCGAGCGCCTGCTTGGCCCCGTCCGCCGTACGCATGTCCTCCAGGATGAAGCCGGTCTTGTCCGCAAGAACCTTGGAGACCGTCGGCTCCGTGGTCATGGCGCAGTCAACGCTCTTGTGCTGCATGGCTGCGATGAGGGTCGCGCCGGCCTGGACGCCGATGCGACGGGTCTGCGAGGGGTCGACACCGTTCTTCTTGCCGAGGTACTGCGTGAGGAAGTCGGTCGAGGAGCCCGTGTCGGTGATGCCGAGGTGGGCGCCCTTCCAGTCGGCCGGCGAGTTGATCTTGCCCTTGAGGTCGGTGCGACACAGCTCGACCTCACCGGGGACCTGCAGCATCGAGACCACGGCCTCGGCGAACTTGCCCTGACCCTGGAGCGCGATCGTGTGGTCGTAGAAGCCACCAGTGCCCTCGACCTGTCCGGCGATCATCTGCGTCGTGGCGTCCACGCCCGCGCCCTCGTCCTGGAGGGAGACGTTGACGCCGGCCTTGTCGTAGTAGCCGAGCTGTTTGGCCAGCATGAACGGCAGGTAGATCTGCTTGTTGAGGCCACCGACCATGATCTTGATCGTGTCGCCGGTGGCCTTGGCGGTCGATCCGGACCCGGCGGCGGCGTTGGCCCCCGAACCGGTGGCGGCATTGTTGGCACAACCTGCCAGGGCGAGGGCTGCGACGCAGGCCAGGGAACCGGCTGCGCGAGAGCGTGACTTCATGAGAGTTCTCCTTAGTGGGGGTATGACCGATGAGCAGGGATTGAGCAGGGGTGCAGGAGTTGAGCAGGGATGGAGCGGTTGCGGCGCCCGGGTGGGCCCCTCAGAGGACGGCGAGGTCTGCATCACCGTGCTGGGGCGGGCGCCACCGCAAGAGGCGTCGTTCGAGTCGGGTGATGAGGAACTCGGCCAACAGCGCGATCACCGCCGTCAGCACCATGCAGGCGAGCACGCCGCTCTGGTTGAAGTTGCCTTGGGCGGACTTGATCAGGTTGCCCAGCCCCCGGTCCGAGCCGAGGAACTCTCCGACGATGGCCCCGATGATGGCGAAGCCGAAGCTGACGTGCAGGCTGGCCAGGATCCAGGTGAACGCCGACGGCATGACCACCTCAGTGGTGATCTTCCATCGCGAGGCTCCCAACAGCTTGGCATTGGCCATGAGGTTGCGGTCGACCTCTCGCGTGCCCTGGAAGGCGTTGAAGAAGACGCCGAAGAAGACAAGGACGATGACGAGAAGCACCTTGGAGGTCAGGCCGAGGCCGAAGGCCACGACGAACAGGGACCCGAGCACGATCCGCGGGATGGAGTTGGCCACCTTGATGTAGGGTGCGAACACGTCGGCCAGGATCTTGATGCGTCCCAAGGCGATTCCCGCCACAACGCCGGCGACCACGCCGATGACGAAGCCGAGCGCCGCCTCCTCGAGGGTGACCTGGATCTGCTCGCCGAGGCTGCCCTGGGACGTTCCCTTGGTGGTCCACGTGACGATCTGGTCCCAGACGGCGCTGGGCTGGCTGAAGAAGAACGGGTCGATCACCTTGGTCCGCGCGGCAATCTCCCAGCCGCCGAGCCACACGGCAAGGACGGTGAGCTGAAGGGCGATAACGAGCCGGCGGCGTTTGGCCCGGGCCCGGCCGGCCGTGTTCACGCCACGGCCAGGTCGGCTTGGGAAGCGCCCGAGGTGGTCGTGCGGGAGTAGGCCTCCTGGACCTCGTCACGCAGAGCCTCCCAGATCAGCTCGTAGGTGGCGACGAACCGCGGGTCGAACCGGATCTCCTGCACGACGCGGGGCCGGGGCAGGTCGATGTGGAACTCAGCCTTCACGGTCCCCGGACCGGCGGTGAGGACGATGACCTTGTCGGCGAGGGCAATCGCCTCCTCGAGGTCGTGGGTGACGAAGACGACCGCAGGCCTGGTCTGATCCCACAGGTTCAAGAGCTCGGTGGACATGATCGAGCGGGTCTGCACGTCGAGGGCACCAAACGGCTCGTCCATCAACAGAACTCGCGGCCGGTTGATCAGCGTCTGAGCCAGCGCGACGCGCTTGCGCATACCGCCGGAGAGCTGATGGGGGTAGCGGTCCTCGAAGCCGTTCAGTCCCACCCGGCGAATCCAGTCGCGCGCCTGCTCCCTGGCGCTGGTCTTACCCATCCCGCGAAAGAGTGGCCCGGCTGACACGTTGTCCAGCACCGACTTCCAGGGGAAGATCGCGTCCTGCTGGAAGACGAACCCGGTGCCGGTGTCGATACCCGAGACGGGCTTGCCGTCGACGAACGCCTCACCGGAAGAGGGCGACTCGAGGCCCGAGATCAACGTCAGGGTCGTCGACTTGCCACACCCCGTCGGTCCGACCACCGCGCAGAACTGTCCGTCCTCCACGGTGAGGCTGATGTCCTGCAGTGCCGTGAAAGTACCGCCGTCCGCCGTGGCGAACTTCTTGGTGACGTTGCGCAACTCGATGGCCGCCATGGCGATCGCCTCTCGTCGATGTGATGGGCGTCACCATATGAACGAGGCCTGCACAGCGGGAAGTCTTGTGAGCGTTGGTGCGGATACCCGCGATACGAATGGTTTTGTGCATTGTTCTCAGCCATCCTGAGATATGCGTCCGCACAGCTCCACGCTCGCCTCTCGAATCCTGATCGCCGTGTTGGGGATCGTCGCCGTCACGATGGCGATGGGGTTCGGGCTCTATGCCTCCCTCGCCCGGTCAACGGCCGACACCAACGCCAGGGTGCGGGCGTCCAACATTGCCAGTGCTGTTGGCGACATGACGGACGTAGCGACCGCGCTTGCTGCCGGAGATCCTCATGGCACCATCCGTGGGCTCGCGGACACAGTGGTGAAGGACACCGGCGCTGCGTATGTCGTTGTGATCGGCGCGAACGGCCTCCGCTACTCCCACCCCAACGCGGCGCTTATCGGAAGGCGGATCGAGGAGCCGGTCGGGGCTCTGGACGGCCGTACCCACACCGGCGTGGACAACGGCAGTCTGGGCCGGTCAGCGAACGCGCGTGTCCCGGTCCGCGACAGCACGGGGAAACCCATCGGCGAGGTCTCGGTCGGGATCCTGGAGACCAAGGTGGCGGCACAGCTGGGCGCGGTGCTTACGGCCGCGATCCTGTACACCGGGCTGGCCCTCGCGGTTGGCGCGGTAGCGTCGCTGATCCTGGCGCGGGCGATCAAGAGGGTGACGTTCGGCCTCGAGCCAGCGGAGATCGTGGCTCTGGTCCAGGAGCGCGAGGCGATGCTGCACGGCATCCGCGAGGGCGTCATCGGCTTCGACCGGCAGGGCCGCATGAACGTCGTCAACGACGAGGCACGGCGACTGCTCGCCCTGACCGGAGCCACCATCGG
>DASVHT010000437.1:0-1804 GCA_036382455.1 Dermatophilaceae bacterium | reverse complement strand
CGGGACGAAGAGGCCGCAGGTTCAAATCCTGTCACCCCGACCGTGTTTCCGCAGGTCATCCCTGAAGGAGGGGGGCCGTGTCAAGGCCTTGGTGACCACAGATTTGGGCTGTCTTCGACCCCGGCGCACACGTCGACCTGGGCGACGGGGTCAAGGCTCGGGCGGAGCCCGACCGCGTAGCAGCCGGAGGGCCTTGAGGCTGGCGCCTGGGTCGACGAACAATGTGGGCGGCGAAGACAGTTCAGGTGGGCGGTTCCTCACAGGTGAGAAGTGGTTTGGTGTGGTGCTCTCGTCAGGGCCGGGGTTCCCGGCTGGGGGCAGGCCCGGGTGGGCTGCCGGTCATCCCTTCGCCGCGGCAGGGGCGGCATGATGGGGTTCGCGGTGCATCTGGGCGGCGGGGTCAATCAGAGGGGGCGACCACGCCAGAGTTGGGGGTCATGACCTGCACGACCCGCGCCGACCAGGGAAAAGCCGAAGGCGGTGTTCATGCCGCCTCCGGTAGGGGTTCCAGGGCGCGCACGCGGCCGTCGCGGAGCGCGTAGAAGACGAGCTCCAGTTGGCGCCTGGCGGCGGCCACGCTGCCGATGTTGCGGCCACGACGGTCGGCGACCCGCTCCCGCAGGACCCCGACCAGGCTGGTCTTGGGAACGGTCTTGACCGACTCGATCGCCGCCCAACGCACCAGACGGGAACCCTGCTTGGTGATCCGTCCACGACGCACGTGAGTATCGGACTCATGGTGCTTGGGCGTCAGCCCGGCCCAACACGTCAGCTTGTCCGCGGACGCGAACCGGGTGATGTCACCGATCTCAGCGACCAGCACCGCACCCAGGGTCGGACCAATGCCGGGGATCTTCTGCACCGCGGTGTACCCCGGCTCGTGGGCCATTCGGCCGCGGATGATGCCGGCGAACAGGCTGACCTCGAAGTCCAGGTCATCCATCAGCCGGCGCAGCGACGCGATCCGAGCCGCATACGGGGCAGGCAGGTCCAGCCCGTCCAACAGCTCGGTACCAGCCGCACCGAACAGGTCGCTCATCAACACCTGGACGCCGCACTTGGCCAGCACCGCGTGAACCTCGGCTTTGCAGTGCGAGCGCAGCTTCACCAGCTTGGCCCGGTGCCGCACCAGCTCACGCAGCTCTCTGGTGGCTGGGGGCGCGATCCACGCCTCGGGGAGGCGGCCCATCCGCAACAAGTCTGCAAGATCCTGAGCGTCTCGAAAGTCGTTCTTCACGCGTCGGTACTCAAAGGCCTTGACCCCCAACGGGTGGGCCAGGTGCACGTTGGCACCACCGGCCTGTAACGCGTCCACAGCCCAGTACCACCCGTAGGTGGCCTCAAGCACCACCTCTGGGCACTGGCCGGCCCGGACCATCACCGACGCCAACCGCTCGACGTCGTTGACGATCCGAACCGCCTCGAGCACCTCACCGGCCTCGGTGATCCGAACGATCACCGTCCGGCGACGGTGCAGATCGATTCCCACGAATTGCCTACCGGCATACGCTTCCATTTAGGGGCCTCCTCGCCCTCTCGCACGCGACTTGGACACTCCCAATGATCACGCTGGGAGGTGCCGCTGGGAGCGGGAGGAGGCCCCGCTCCTTCATCGCATCAGAGGCCCTCTCGAGCACATGGTGGCAGGTGAAGGATTCGAATCTTCGAAGCTTTCGGGCTCCCCCGATACGCTCGCCAAGTCCCAGATCACGCTCTTCGCGTCTGAGTCCGTCGGAGGGAGCCGTGCTTCGACGAGGTGGCGCCCATGAGGGCGCTGCCCTGCTCGCCAGTGCGGTGAAGGTCG
>DASVHT010000436.1:0-15830 GCA_036382455.1 Dermatophilaceae bacterium | reverse complement strand
GTTCCGGCCACCCCCACCAGCGTCGAGATGCCTTGGAAGTCAACGACTTCAGCAGCCTGGTCGATGGCCGTCTCGATGTCGGAGGTCGCCGAGGCGATCTGCGAGGACGTCGGCGGATCAGCGCGCAGGTGGCGTTCGGTCATCCTGACGCACCCCACGTCGACAGAGAGCGCGTGCTCCACCACGTCCGTCCCGCGAACGAACTCCGTGGAGCCGCCTCCGAGATCCACCACGAGATAGGGGCCGGGGATGCCGTCGGCCCGCAGGTCGCCAGTGGCACCCCGGAAGGACAGCGAGGCTTCCTCATGCCCGCTGATGACGTCGGGCGCAACCCCGAAGGCCGCAAACGCCTGACGCACCCCGGCCACGAACTCCTGCGCGTTGCTGGCGTCGCGCGACGCGGAGGTCGCAACGAACCTGACCCGCTCGACGCCGAGCTCCACACATTGAGAGGCGTATTCGCGGGCCTGCGCCACGGTGCGGGCCATCGCCTCAGGAGCGATGACGCCGGTTCGGTCGACGCCGTGGCCCAGGCGCACAACCTCCATCCGACGTGCGAGATCGGTCAACGACCCCGATCCCGGGTCAACGTCAGCAATCAGGAGCCGGATCGAGTTCGTGCCGCAGTCGATCGCGCCGACGCGGGTCATGGGTCTCCGCGAGGAACGCAGGGACCGGCCGCCCACCAGCTGCCAAGGGCTTCGAGCGCCTCATCCCCGAGAGGGTTGACGCCCGGGCCGACGGCCAGGGAGTGGCCGACGAGCACATGCAGACACTTGACCCGGCGCGGCATCCCACCGGCAGAGACGCCCTCGAGCTCGAAGACATCGCCGAGCTCGCCACGACGGCGCAGGTAGTCTTCGTGGGCAGCGCCGTAGGCGCGCGCCAGCTCGGGATCGCCCTGGAGACGCTCGGTCATCTCGCGCATCATGCCGCTGGACTCCAGGGTGCTGATGGCCCCGGTCAGGCGCGGGCAGGTCACGTAGTAGGTCGTGGGGAACGGCGTCCCGTCGGGCAGACGGGGCTCGGTACGCAACACGTCGGGGAGCCCGCACGGACATCGATGCGCGACGGCGGCAACCCCCCGGGCGTCCCGGCCGAGCTGGCTCTGCACCGCTGCCAGATCCGCCGGGTCGACCGCCTCGACGCCGCTGGAGCCGATCATCTGGTCCCAGCCGCCAATCCGGCCCGCACGGCTCACTTGGTCGATGAAGGGGTCGGTGAGGCCTGACCCCTTGCCGGCGCCACGGTCACGGGTGCCTTGGCCGATGCGTCGGCGATCACCACCGACTGCCACAGCTCGCCATACCACGGGCTGTTGGAGGCGGTGGCGTGCACGGGGGCGGCGATCTTCGGACCAGAGGCTGCAACGGGTGCAGGCTCGGCATCGATCACGGTGTATGACGTCTCGCCCACCCGGACGAACTTGAGGCGCTCGCGAGCCTGCTGTTCCACGTACGCCGGGTCGCTCCACTGCCGCTGTTCGCGCTGCAGCTCCGCGACCGTCCTGCCCTGTTGTGCGAGCTGGCCGCGCAGAGCGTTGATCTGGCTTCGCTGCTTCAATGTCGAGCGCAACGTCGGAACCAGGGTCACTGCGAGCATCACGAAGATCGCCGCCAGGATGGCCACGCGCGTGAGCGACCGGGGCGTGCGCAGCTCTCGTGAGGGGCCGTGGCCACGCGCCGCTGCCGCGGGACGGGCAGCAGGACGCGAGGCTACTGGTCTTGCGGAGGCGGAGCTGCTTGTGCGCGACGAGGAAGTGCGCCGAGGAGTCCTCTGCGCACTTGCCTTTCGCCCCGTCCTGACCATTGGTGTCGCCCAGCTCAGCCCTCGTCGCCAGCGGCAACCGCACCCTTGAAGCGCGGGAAGGCACCCGCCCCGGCATACTGCGCGGCGTCATCGAGCTCTTCTTCGATCCGCATCAGCTGGTTGTACTTGGCCACACGCTCCGAGCGGGCCGGGGCGCCGGTCTTGATCTGGCCACAGTTGGTCGCCACCGCGAGGTCGGCGATCGTCGTGTCCTCGGTCTCACCCGAACGGTGGCTCATCATGCAGCTGAAGCCCGCACGATGCGCCATCTCGACGGCGTCCAGGGTCTCCGTCAGCGAGCCGATCTGGTTGACCTTGACGAGCATCGAGTTCGCAGAGCTCCCGGCGATACCGCGGGCCAGACGCTCCGGGTTCGTGACGAACAGGTCATCGCCCACGATCTGGACCTTGGCACCGAGCTCAGCCGTGAGGGTTGCCCAGCCCTCCCAGTCGTCCTCGTCCAGCGGGTCCTCGATGGACACCAACGGGTATGCCGCGACGAGCTCGCCGTAGTAGGCCGTCATCTCTGCAGCCGTGCGTTGCTGACCCTCGAACGTGTAGACGCCGTCGGTGCAGAACTCGGACGCAGCCACGTCCAGCGCGAGTGCGACGTCGGTGCCGGGTCGGTAGCCGGCCTTGTCGATCGCCACCAGGATCAGGTCCAGGGCAGCCCGGTTGCTCTCGAGGTTGGGCGCAAAGCCACCCTCGTCGCCCAGCCCGGTGGACAGCCCGCGCTCCTTGAGCACCGACTTCAGGGCGTGATAGACCTCGGCGCCCCAGCGCAGCGCCTCCCGAAAGGACGGCGCGCCGATCGGGGCGATCATGAACTCCTGGATGTCCACGTTCGAGTCGGCGTGGGAGCCACCGTTGAGGATGTTGAACATCGGGACGGGAAGAACGTGAGCGTTCGGACCGCCGATGTAGCGGAAGAGCGGCAGGTCCGCCGACTCGGCAGCGGCGCGGGCAACCGCCAGCGAGACCCCCAGGATCGCGTTGGCGCCGAGGGAGCTCTTGTTGGGGGTCCCGTCGATCGCAAGCATCTCGGCGTCGACGAGCCGCTGTTCGCTGGCGTCGAAGCCAATGAGCGCCGGGCCGATCTCGTCAAGGACGGCATCGACGGCCTCCTGAACACCCTTGCCTCCGTAGCGTTTTGAGTCACCGTCGCGGCGTTCAGCCGCCTCAAAGGCGCCCGTCGAGGCGCCCGAAGGGACCGATGCTCGCGCGATGGTGCCGTCGTCGAGGGCGACCTCGACCTCGACGGTAGGGTTGCCGCGCGAATCGAGGATCTCGCGCGCAACTACTGCATCAATGCTGGCCACAAGGCTTCTCCTGCGCTGTGTCGGATGGGGACGTGCTCAGCCTAATGGCACTTGCGTTGCGCGCCGGGGACCGACCCGCGTCCGGCGAGTGCCCTCACGGAGGCTCGAGCGCGACGTCGGTCACCGTGGTCTCCGCATAGGCTCAACCCATGGGTGCGGATGGGAACCACGCGGGCAGGAACCGGGGCGGGGCGGGGCCGGGTCCTCGCGAAGGCACCGGTGTCGCGCCGTGAGCCGACGGCTCCGGATCGGGGTGATCGCCTCGATCGCGCATCGCACGCCTCCCCGCGGCTACGGACCCTGGGAGCAGGTGGCTTCCATGTTGACCGAGGGGCTCGTTGCGCTCGGGCACGAGGTCACCCTGTTCGCGACCGCCGACTCGATCACCTCCGCGCACCTGCACGCCGAGGCGCCGCGCGGCTACGAAGAGGATCAGGGTGTCGACGCCAAGGTGTACGAGGGACTGCACAACGCGGCAGCCTTCGAGCGAGCCGGGGACTTCGACGTCATGTCCAACCAGTTCGACTTCCTGCCGCTGACCTACAGCCGCCTGGTCGCGACACCGGTCGTCACGACCATCCACGGCTTCTCGTCCGAGCGCATCCTGCCGGTCTACCGCGCATACGACGACATCGGGCACTACGTGTCGATAAGCGACTCGGACCGCCACCCTGACCTGGGCTACGAGGCGACGATTCACCATGGCATCGAGCTGGCCCAGTTCACCTTCCGCCACGAACCTGGGACCTACCTGCTGTTCCTCGGTCGCATCCACCCCGACAAGGGAACGCACCTGGCGATCGAGGCCGCACGCCGGGCGGGCCTGCCACTGGTCATCGCGGGGATCGTCCAGGACCGGGCCTATTTCCGTGACTTCGTGGAGCCCCACCTCGGGACGCCGGGCATCACGTACGCGGGAGCGGTCGGGCCGGTTGAGCGGGACGCCTTGCTGGGGGGTGCCTTTGCGCTCCTGCACCTCATCGACTTCGCCGAGCCTTTCGGGCTCTCCGTCGTCGAGGCCCTGGCGACCGGCACACCGGTGATTGCGTTCCGGCTGGGCTCCATGCCTGAGCTCATCCGTCATGGCCGGACAGGCTTCCTGGTCGACGACGTCTCGCAGGCGGTCGACGCTATCGGCCAGGTCGGCTCCCTGCGCCGAAGGGACTGTCGCGACGACGTCGAGGCACGCTTCACAGCGGAGCGCATGGTCGCGGACTACGCCGAGGTGTTCGCCCGCATCGTCTCTGGTGGTCCATCGGCGATCAGCCGGTCGAGCAGGAGCGGCATATCGACGAGGGCGAACCGCACGGACGAGTCGCTGACCCCGTAGGGAACCAGGAGCTGGTCTTCGTACAGGAGGGCTCCGCAGGAGTACACCACGTTGGGGACGTACCCGTCACGCTCATCTTCGGCGGGGGTGATGAGCGGTTCGCGCAGCACGCCGGTCACGAGGTGCGGATCGTCCAGATCGAGCAGGAGGGCGCCAATGACGTACTCACGCATGGGACCGACGCCGTGGGTGAGCACGAGCCATCCGGCCTCGGTCTCCACCGGCGAGCCGCAGTTGCCGGTCTTGATGAGCTCCCAGGGCTGGCTGGGGACATGCAGCATGCTCGGGTCCTCCCAACGCCGACCGTCGTAGGAGGTGGCGATGGCCAGGTTCTCCCGGTCCCAGCGCGACAGGGCGACATAGCGTCCGCCCACCTTGCGGGGGAACAGGGCCATGCCCTTGTTCTGTGCGGCCGGACCGGCGAGCTGAAGCATGCGAAAGCGGCGGAAGTCAGAGGTCTCGAGCATCTTCGGGGAGACGTGCTCACCGTCGTACGCCGTGTACGTCGCCTGGTAGATCACGCTCCCGTCCTGCTCGACGAAGCGAACGAGGCGAACGTCCTCGATGCCTCGGCTCTCCGACGGCGTGTGTGGCCAGAGCACCCGTTCGGCGATCGAGGACCTGGGCGAGAACTCAACCTCGTAGTTCCTTCTGGCGATGCGCCGGGCCAGCTCATCGGTGTAGGCAGCCCCTTGACGAGTGACCCGCTGGCGGGCCAGGGCGGTCAGGGCTCGCTGCAGCTCCTTCTCGTCGAACCGAGAGGGCAGACCGTCAATGAGGAATGAGGCGCTCTCACCGTCAGCACCCTCCTCGATGAGCTTGGCCGCGAACACCTCGCGGTCGTAGGGCGCTGGTCCGATCCGGCCGGTTTCGATATGTGGGCCCGGGTCCTCGATGCGCAGCTCGTTGCCAGGCCCCAGCACCCCGGTGCGGAACTCGACGCACGACAGGTGACCCTCGCCCACAGCTCGAAGGCTCAGGATGAAGCGGATCTGACCGTCCTGAAGCTTCGACTGGTCCGGATGTGGGACCGCCGAGGGGTTGAACAGGGCGGCTCCCTCGACAGAGAACTCGTTCGTGAACCATGCGCCGAGCAGACTCCGCCGCTCATCACTCAGGTTGGCGTCCTCGGGTATGCGGTGCGCGATCCGCTCGTAGTTGGCAAGGAGAACGCCGGGCAGGTCCCTGTGCCGGCCGTCGTAGCGGGCGTGCACGTGCCGAAGTGTCGAGCAGACGACGTCCTCAGGCAGGGCCAGGATCCTGGCCAGGACATCAGTCGTGCTGGATACGGCGTCCAGCAGCAGCTCGTGGCCTGGGACGAACAGGCGCGCCAGAACGCGCGAAGGATCCGCGGCCAGTGCCACAGGGGTGCGGGTGACCAGCTCTCTCATCGGGGGCACATCGACAGCGTCCGACCCTGCTGCATCGTCGACACGAGTGCCAAGGTGGACTCGGCCCCCTGGTTCTCGTTGCGACCGCCTTGCTCCAACCCGTCGCAGCCGCCGCCGCTGTCGGGGTCGTACAAGGGTGTGCCGGCGTCGTTGGTGCCGAGGAACCAGGACACGGCGAGGTCGATCCCGTCGGCCCAGCGCAGATCCCCTGTGAGAGCGAATGCCCGGCCGCACGCGTCGGCGAGGGCGGCGACCTCGATCGGCTGCTGGTCGAAACCGGGGACAGCTCCGGCCGGACCCCGACCCCCGGCCGGGACGACGGACAGGTGACCATCCCGGGTCTGCACCTCGAGCAGCCAACCCAGGAGCCTCAGCCCGTCCGCGACGAGGGAGGGTGCGTCCAGGGCAGCACCCGCCGCGAGCAACACCTCGGGCAGGACTGCGTTGGCGTAGGTCAGGCGCGGTTCGGGCCAGGGCCAGCCGTCCCCGGCCCCGGGCCGGCCGATCATCGTAGCGGCGGCCGCGATCAGCTCTCGCGCACTTCGGTGCTCGGGCATCATGCTCAGGATCTCGGCCGCGCCGAGCGCGGCGAAGGCCATGGCGCGTGAGTGAGGTGACCGCCAACGGGCACCACGCTCGAAGGCCGTGAGCGCTGAGGCGCCCTGGTGGGGCTCGGCGTGGCCCGACACGGCGGCTCCCAGTCCCCAGAGCCCCCTGCCCCAGCAGTCCTCGACGGACGGCTGGTCCTGCCAGCCAAGGTCGACCCCCCGGCGGTTGCGGAACCTGCCATCATCAGCCTGGGCGGCAAGCACGAACGAGAGGTACTGCCGGCGCAGGTCGTCCAGTGTCGCCTCTGGCTCACGGCTGACGACCACCAACGCTCGCGCGACGTCGTCAAGGCAGTACCCATGCTCACGTCGAGGCGTCGTCCCCTTTGCGTGCTCATACAACCCGCCCTCATCGGTGAGGCGGCGCAGATGGGTGAACGGCGGGGGTGGACAGCTCACGGAGAGGCGACCAGGGCTGCGGAGACGAGCGCCTCGGCAAGCTGCCGATACCGTCCCGCGACTGCCCCCCAGAGCAGGTCCGGCGCCTTCTGCACAGCCTGCGCCGACATCGTGTCGGCAAGTCCTGGCTCACTGAGGACCCGGCGCAGGGCAACCTCAAGCGAAGCCGCGTCCCGTTGCGGCACAACGAGGCCCGGCCCGTCCGTCAACAGCTCGATGGCATGAGGAAACGCTGTGGAGACGACCGGGCGACCGGCTGCCACGGCCTCGATGAGGACCCCGGAGGTGACCTGTTCGCGCGAGTCGTAGGGAAGCAGCACCACATCAGCGCGTTCCACCAGGTCGGCGAGCTCGGAGACCTCGAGGTAGCTGTCGTCGAACTCGACGATGTCGCTGACACCTCGCAGCTCGGCGCGCCGCACGAGGCCGTTGCGATAGTCCTCGTTGTCGCGCTCGAGGACCTTCGGATGGGTCTTGCCGATGACGAGGTAGCGCGGCCGTAGGTCGCGCAGACCTGGCATGGCATCAATCGCCCACTCGATGCCCTTGCCGGGACCGAGCAGACCCCAGGTGAGGATGAGCGGTCGATCGGTGGAACGACGTTGCACGCGGACAGGACCGTGGTCGACAGCGCCGTGCGGGATCACAGTGACCTTGGCCGGCTCGGCGGCGTAGCTCCCCACGAGCCTTCGCTTGGCCGTCTCGGTCATGGTGACAACGACGTCAGCGCGGTGGAGGAGCCGCTGGAGGATATGGAACTGTCGCGGCGTCGGTTCTTTCAGCACGGTGTGGAAGACGATGATCGTCGGCACCGTCAAGGCATCGACGATGTCAAGGACGTCGACGCCGTCAGGGCCGCCATAGATGCCATACTCGTGCTGGATCAGGACGGCGTCGAAGCTGTTCAGATGTTCCGCCGCCCGGCTGGCGCTGTCCGCAGGTCCGTTGACCAGGTGTGCAACAACTTCCCTGCCCGGGTGGGACTCCGGCTGGTCGACGACGCGGACGACTCCCACCGAACCAGAGGGCCGGTCCAGGTGCTCCCTGAGGGCAGCGCTGAAAGTTGCAAGGCCGCACTGCGTGGGCGGGTAGGTGCTCAGCAGCCCGATGCTCGAAGGTCTGTGCGGGTCCCTGCGCGCCCGAGTCTCGCGAACGGCACTGCGCACGTTGGCGTGCATGGCGGAGACCCCGACAGGATGGCGCACGGTGAGCGGCATGGGGCGGTCGTCCTTTCCAACCTGGGGCGGAAACTGACGAGACACCGGCGTGGTCCCCCGCCTCGCCGACGAACCACGCAACCGCGGAGCTTGTCGTCGGCTCGCGTGCCGAAGCAGCTCACCCCACGAAGACGGCCCGCGGCCGAATACAGCCGGCGCATAAAGAGTTCGCGGATCTCACCCGTCCACGATCGCGGATCTTGCCGCTCAACAGTGCCGACTTTAGCACGCACGATGGTCGCCGAACGGCGGCTCCTACCTGGCCGCGGGCGCCTCCGGCGGCCGTAAAGGCGCCTCGTTGTTGCGGGCAGCGACCTCGAGCCCGCGCACCACAGCGCGCAACGCCGCCTCCGGGTCGACACCTGCAACGCGTGCTTCCAGGACGAGCGCGAGCAGTCGGGGGCCGACGTCATCACCGTGCGCGGCCGCGACGGCGAGGTCCCCGAGGCCGGCTCGATGCAACCGACCGGCCGCCTTGTGCGCCCGGGCAAGGGCGGGAAGACCCTCGGGTATGCCGTCGACGGGTGAGCCCCGGTGTGGCTTCTCGGCCGCCTTGATCTCTTCCCAGCTTGCCGCGAGCTCCTCTGCCGTCGTTGCGTCGCCCTCGGCAAACACGTGCGGGTGACGGCGGACGAGCTTGTCGACGATGCCGCCGGCCACGTCGTCGATCCCGAACGGGGAGTCAGGGTGCTCCTGGGCTATCCGCGCGTGGAAGGCCACCTGCAGCAGGACGTCGCCGAGCTCCTCCGCGATGTGTGTGCGGTCCCCCGACTCGATGGCCTCCACCAGCTCATGGGCCTCTTCGATGAGATGGGGCACGAGGGACTCATGCGTCTGCTCGCCGTCCCAGGGACAACCCCCGGGGGAACGCAGCCGATCCATCACAGCGACCAGGTCGAGCAACCGCGACCCCGGCACGTCGTAGGACCCGAAGAGGAGCTCGATCTCCGGAGGGTCATCCCGGCTGCTGACCTCGGCGGCCAACGCATCGGTGAGGCCGGGATCGCCGTCCGCGGAACCGATCCAGACCACCTCACCGTCGTCGGTCCGGTCGACCAGCAGGCGGGCGAGAGCAGCCGGGAGCTGCTCTCCCAGGTGGGTGGCCGGAATACCCGAGTCCTGTATGGCGATCAGCTGCATCTCGTCCTCATCTCTGGTGAGGACGTGGGCCGCGTTGGTCAAGGAGGTCCACGCATCGCGCGACAACAGACCCGGGGCGATGCGCGGGGTGGTGAGCAGCAGGGTGAGCCGGTGCGCACTCACCGCGTCGGCACTCTCAGGTGCGGTGGCAAGCTCACGTGTGGTCGCGCTCACTTGGCCGGGGAGGCGGTGCTGGCCTTGATCCAGTTCGGCGAGGTCGGGGTCATCGCTATCCGCTTGGCATCCAAGGTGCCGTAGCGCGGGTTGATCGTGATCTTGGCCTTTCCGAGCTCACTGACGATGGCGGTCCTGCTGGCCTGGTCGAGCCCCTGGAGGGCGAGCTGCATCCGGACGAAGGTGATCGTCGCGGGAGAGGGGTCGGAGATCTTGGCGATGACCTGACGCGCCTGTGACTCTGAGACGGTCTTCCCGACACGCTTGGCCTCAGCAAGGACATAGGGCGCAAGGATCAGGCTGAGCAGGGTGTTGCTGGGGCTGAGCTTCTGTCCCCCCTGGCTGAGGATGTTGAGCTGATCGGTGACGCCCTGTACGTCCTTGTCGCTGATGGATGTGCCGTTGATGATCGCAGCTGCGCTGGACTCCTGGACTCCGCAGGCAGACAACACGAGGGTCGCACCGAGCAGGATCGACAGGAGCACCACGGGGAAAGCCCGACGGGCGGTGCGAGGGTTGCCCCACGTGAGGTGATGGTGTTGCGAAGGCGCCAAGGCCGTTCCTTTCGTCTCGCCGTCTCGTGGAGACTGGTACTGCCGATCCGGCGTCCATGTGCGGTGACTACTCGTCGTTCATGATGTCCTGGTCGTCGCGACCCGAGCTGCGTCGGCCACGTTGTCCAGCAGGACGGCTTGGATCAGGTCGATCGCCCATCGCAGGACTGCCGTGTCCCGAAGCGGCTGACCTGCCACCCGGGCAGTCATCGGCCTGGGCACCAAGATCGTACGGACCGCGTCCTTGACCAGCGTGCCCGGGTACAGCCGTTGGAGCCTGAGCTGCTGGCTCTCAGGCAGCTGGAGGGGTCCAAACCTCACGAACTTCCCTTGAACGCTGATGTTGGACACATCAGCCTGACGGGCCACGGTACGCAGTCGAGCCACCTCGAGCAGGTTGAGCACCGGCTCCGGCGGGGTTCCGTACCGGTCCCTCAGCTCTGCCTCGATCTCGGCCAACCCGGCAGCGTCCTGGACCGTCGCGAGCTTCTTGTAGGCCTCGAGCCGCAGCCGCTCGCCCGGGACGTACTCGTGTGGCAGGTGCGCATCGACCGGCAGCTCGATCTTGATCTCGGCGGGCGGGGCCTCAGCACCTTCACCCCTGAAGTCGGCCACCGCCTCACCGACCAGCCGGATGTAGAGGTCGAACCCCACTCCCTCGATGTGGCCGGACTGCTCGCCGCCGAGCATGTTGCCGGCACCACGGATCTCAAGGTCCTTCATGGCCACAGCCATCCCGGCGCCGAGGTCGGTGTGGCTGGCGATCGTGGTCAGCCGGTCATGCGCCAGCTCGGTGAGCGGCTTCTCAGGGGGATAGAGGAAGTAGGAGTAGGCGCGTTCACGTCCACGACCGACGCGACCGCGCAGCTGATGCAGCTGGCTCAGCCCCAGCACATCGGCGCGCTCCACGATCAGGGTGTTGGCGTTGGAGATGTCCAGGCCGGTCTCGATGATCGTCGTGCAGACCAGGACGTCGAAGCGCTTCTCCCAGAAGTCCACGACGACCTGCTCGAGCCGGTGCTCAGGCATCCGTCCATGGGCTGTGGCGATGCGGGCCTCCGGCACGAGCTCTCGGATCCTGGCGGCGGCCTTCTCGATCGAGGACACCTTGTTGTGGATCAGGAACACCTGACCCTCGCGCAGGAGCTCACGCCGGATCGCTGCGATGATCTGCTTCTCGTCATACGCGCCGACGAAGGTCAGCACGGGGTGACGTTCCTCAGGGGGGGTGGCCAGCGTGGACATCTCTCGGATCCCGGTCACGGCCATCTCGAGGGTGCGCGGGATCGGGGTCGCCGACAGCGCCAGGACGTCAACGGCCGTGCGCAGCCGCTTGAGCTGCTCCTTGTGCTCGACGCCGAAACGCTGCTCCTCGTCAACCACCACGAGCCCGAGGTCCTTGAAGCGAATTCCGTCTGACAGCAACCGATGTGTGCCGATGACGAGGTCGACGGTGCCGTTGGCCAGGCCTTCGATGACCTTCTTGGCCTCGGCGTCGGACTGGAACCGCGACAGCGCCTTGACCACCACGGGGAAGGGCGCATAGCGTTCCGAGAACGTCTGGAAGTGTTGCTGCACAAGCAGGGTCGTCGGCACGAGGATCGCGGCCTGCTTGCCGTCCTGGATGGCCTTGAACGCTGCACGCACCGCGATCTCGGTCTTGCCGTAGCCCACGTCGCCGCAGATGAGCCGGTCCATGGGGACCTCGCGCTCCATGTCGATCTTGACCTCGTCGATGCTGCTCAGCTGGTCGGGGGTCTCGACGTAGACGAAGGCGTCCTCGAGCTCACGCTGCCAGGGCGTGTCCGGCGCGAAGGCGTGACCCTTGGTCGCCATCCTGGCGCTGTAGAGCCGGATCAGCTCGCCTGCGATCTGTCTGACATGCTTCTTCGCCCGGCCCTTGGTCTTGGCCCAGTCCGCGCCACCCAGCTTGTGCAGGGTGGGCGCCTCCCCACCGACGTAACGCGTCACCTGGTCGAGCTGGTCGGTGGGCACGTACAGCCGGTCACCGGGTTGTCCCCTCTTGCTGGCGCCATACTCCAGCAACAGGTAGTCGCGGGTTGCCCCGCCAACCGTGCGCTGCACCATCTCGATGAACTTGCCCACGCCATGCTGCTCGTGGACGACGTGGTCACCAAGGCGCAGCTCCAGCGGATCGACCTGGTTGCGCCGTCGCGACGGCATCTTCCGCATGTCCTTGGTTGAGGTGCCCTGGCTGTTGCCACCGGTCAGGTCCGACTCGGTGACGACGACGAGCTTGGCTCCCGCAGCCACGAATCCGCGACCCAGTGCGCCGGTGGTCACATGCACGAGGCCGGCGGGAAGCCCTGCGAGCGAGCCTGCGTCGGCCTCGATGTGGTTGGGGACATCGTGCTCCGAGAGGACCTCGCTGACCCGTGTGGCCAGACCGCGGCCGTCCGTCACGACCAGGGTGTGCCAACCCTGCTCGGCCCAGCCTCGCAGATCCGCCACCGCACGCTCGGTGTCCCCGCGATAGGCGTCGACGTCGACCGACTCGACGGAAAGTCGTTGACCGCTGTCCGGGTCCAGGTCGTCCGGGGTGAGCGCGGTCAGCTCAGCATCGCTGACGAAGCTGGTCAGCGTCCACCACGGGCGGCCGATCTTCAGCGCATGGGCGCGGACGTCGGCCAGCGACCAGTACGACGCCGTACCGAGAATCCCTTGCAGATCAACAGGAACGGCGTTTCCGGCGGCTGCGTTGGACCAGCTCGCATCAAGGAACTCGGCACTGGTGGCCACGAGGTCGTGCGCCCGCTTGCGTACCCGCTCAGGATCAGTCAGGACGACATGGGTTCCCTCGGGCAGCACATCGAGCAGACTCTCCATGCCGTCGACCAGTGCCGGCGCGAGGGACTCCATGCCTTCGACGGCGATGCCCTCGGCGACCTTGCCCAGCATGTCAGCCACTCCGGGCAGCTGCTCGGCAAGCACCGCTGCCCGTGCGCGCACTGCTTCGGTCAGCAACACCTCGCGACAGGGCGGGGCCCACAGCCCGTGCACGGCGACATCGAGGCTGCGCTGGTCCGCGACCTTGAACCAACGGATCTCCTCGACCGTATCGCCCCAGAACTCGACCCGGACGGGATGCTCCTCGGTGGGCGGGAAGACGTCGAGAATCCCTCCGCGGACGGCGAACTCGCCTCGCCGCTCGACCAGGTCGGTGCGCGTGTAGGCCGCCGCGACCAATGCCTGGACGACCCTCTCGAGCGGCATCTGGTCGTCGGGCTTGAGCGCGACAGGCTCCAGGTCTCCCAGACCCTTGACCAGTGGCTGCAGCAGGGCGCGCACGGGTGCAACAACGACATCGACCGGCCCGTATGCCGGGTCCGTCGCGTCGGGATGGGTGAGCCGGCGCAGCACGGCCAGCCTTCGGCCAACCGTGTCGCTGCGCGGGCTCAGACGCTCGTGCGGCAACGTCTCCCAGCTCGGGAAGTCGGCCACGACCTCCGCAGGGAGGAAGCATCGCAGCGCAGCGACCAGGTCCTCGGCTTCGCGCCCGGTGGCCGTGACCGCAAGGACAGGGCGACGAACGCTGCGGTCGTGAGCACCGGCGAGGGCGGCGATGAGGGGTGGGCGAGCACCCGCGGATACGGCTATCTCCAGGACCGCTCGTGAATGATGGTCTAGCCCGGCCGCCGAGGTCAGGATGTCTCGCACGACCGGGTCGGCGACAAGGACGTCGAGCAACGGGGTGAGGCTCATGGTGCGCAATGGCTCCTTATCGCGAGTGCCACTGTTGCTGTGCGGCGGTCAGGCCCTCGACGACCAGGCGCTCCGTGGCGTCGGCGGCGTCGTCGATCAGCAGAGGCACCTCAGCTCGCTCGGAGCCGGAGAAGTCATGCAGCACGTAGTCCGCTGCGTCCATCCGCCCCGGCGGGCGCCCGATACCGACCCGGATGCGCAGATAGTCCTTGGTACCAATGGACTTGGTGACCGAACGCAGGCCGTTATGGCCGCCCTCGCCGCCGCCGAGCTTGAGCCGTACATCGGGGAACGGGATGTCGAGATCGTCGTGGATGACGATGAGATTCTCGACAGATATCTTGTAGAACGACATCAGCGCGGCAACGGGCCCGCCGGACTCGTTCATGTAGGTCAGCGGCGTGGCGATGACCGCCCTGGGTTGTGTTGCCCCGTCGGCTGGTCCGCCGCGTGGGACCCCGATCCGGATCTCGGCGGCAACAGCCCGCGCCTTGTGCGAACGCAGGTTGGCGCCCGCACGGGCAGCCAGCTCCTCGACGACCATGGCCCCAAGGTTGTGCCGGTTGCCCGAGTACGAGGGACCGGGGTTGCCCAGTCCGACGATCAGCCAAGGAGTCATCAGGTCCATTCGTTCTCCAGGAATGATTCGGGCGTCATGAGGCACATGCCCGTCGGCCCGGTCGGGACGAAGTCAGGACCGGGCCGTCAGCGGCGCGCTCAGGCCTTGTCGCCCTCGGCGGCAGGAGCCTGGTCCGCGCCGTCCTCGGCTGCAGGCTCCTCGGCCACCGGAGCCTCGCCACCGACCGGGGCCAGCTCGGCGACCGCTTCGGCGAGCTCGGCCTCGAGCGCCTCCTCGGAGATGGCCTGGGTGATGTTGACGATCAGGATGTCGGCATCGGTGATGAGCTCGGCGCCCTCGGGCAGCACGAGGTCCCTGGCCAGGATCTGGGTGCCGGCTCGCACACCCGCGACCGAGACCTGGACGTTCTCGGGGATCTGGGTGGCCTCGACGGACAGCTCCACGGTGTTGTTCTCGACGCTCACCACGGTCTCCACGGCGGCCTCACCCACGACGTGGATGGGCACGTCAACGGTGACCTTCTCGCCCAGGCGAACGACAACGAGGTCGATGTGGTCGATGAAGTGCGTGAGCACGTCGCGCTGGACATCCTTGGCCAGAGCCAGCTGGTCCTTGCCGTCGATCTCGATGGTGAGCAGGGCGTTGGCGAGCTTGAGGGCCATCATCGTCTGGTGGCCCGGCAGGCTGATATGCACCGGCGTCGTGCCGTGGCCGTACATGACGGCCGGAATGTTGCCCTCGCGGCGCACGCTGCGGGCTGCACCCTTGCCGAAGGATGTGCGCATCGTGGCGACGAGCTTGGTCTGGGTCATGGGGTTCTCCTACGTGCCTTGATGCGGATCCGCGGGGCCGGTGGGGCCGGCATACACGGGTGGTCTGGTGTGTCATCACAGTGGCTGTCATGACGATGCGGTGGGCCTCGACGCGGGACGCGGCACGACGCCGGTGACCGGCGTGGCGTGCGCCGTCCACCCCTGACAATCGGGGCGTCTGGCGCCACCGCGTCGATCACGGACTCCTGCATCAACTGGTTCGAGCCCTTATCGGCTCCAGTCATGCAGCGTCCCTCGCCGAGGCAACCTGCGAAGTCTAGGCGAACCGGCACGGCATACGGAAATCCCGGGCTTTCCTCTCCACATAGCGCACGAACGTCATTGACAGCGCACGAACGCACCTGCTCGATCTGTGACTCTGATGCGCCATGTCGGCGCTGGAAGGTCAGCGGGTCAGTTGGGAGGGTCGAACAGGCTGGCCACGGAACCGTCCTCGAAGACCTCACGAATCGCCTGGCTGAGCAGCGGGGCGATCGAGAGCTCGGTGAGCTTGTCGAAGTGACGCTCGGGCGGAATCGGCAAGGTGTTGGTGACGATGACCTCGCGAGCGTTGCAGTTCTTCAGCCGGTCGACGGCGGGGCCGGACAGGATGGCGTGCGTTGCCGCGATGATGACGTCGGCGGCGCCAGCGGCCAGGAGCGCGTCGGCCGCCTTCGTGATCGTTCCGGCGGTGTCGATCATGTCGTCGACAAGGATGCAGCTCCGGCCCCTGACCTCACCGACAACACGGTTGGCCACGACCTCGTTGGGTCG
>DASVHT010000435.1:0-5716 GCA_036382455.1 Dermatophilaceae bacterium | reverse complement strand
GCCAACGGCAACGTCGTTGGCTGGTGGAAGGCTCGGTCGGGCTCCCGCAACGACTGGTGGCTTCCCGACTGCAGCGGAACGTGTTCGAACACAAGGCTCAACGCGAATGCTCCGGTAACACTCACGGACGAAGCGGCTGAGGACACGATCTGGCAGACCAAGCTGCGCGACGCCGGGGTGACAGTCGGCCCCTCCTCCTGACGCCTGGGTGCCCCTGTCTTGTGCTAGCCCCCTGGGTGAGTGGAGCGACGGGGCTACGCCATTACGGCGAGTTGCGCATCGTCGAGCTGCCCACGGCGAAGGAAGCGACCGGGTGCTGCCGCAGGTAGAACTTGCCGTTGGTCTCGAGGCAGTTTCGCCGTAGCTCGGCCCCTGATGCCACGTGCGTCGCCTGCCACGCCACCAAAGGCGGTATGGCCAGCGCAACGCCGATCAAGCAGGCAGCGGTCACCAGCACCCAGGGACGCCCCTGCCCCCACGCGAGAGCTCCCGTGCGACGCGCCACGTACAACGCCAGCGCCGCACATAGGAGAGTCACGAAGACAGCCAGCCGCCAGTGGTACTGCAGGCGTGCCAGCCAGTCTGGCGGTTGAACGACGCAGACGCTGGCGTCCTCCGGCGCGTAGGCCAAGAAGGCACTTTCCTTGGCTGCGCCGTCGGCAACAGACACGTTCTCCGCCGTGTGCACGATTCCGTACGCCTGGTAGCCGGTGAAGACGTGCTCCGTTGGATAGCGCTCCTGCGCGGCTCGGGCGAAGTACGCTACCGCGTGATGATCGCTGTGATCGCCGTCGCCGAACTGGCCAACGAAGTCCAAGGTTCGGATAGTGGCGGGCGCGAAGCTGGTCATTAGTTCGGTCAATGTGGCAATCAACTCGGCACTGCTGTACTCCGGTTGGCCGTCCACCGTTCTGATACTCGGAATGGCACCCGTGTACAGCTTCTGCAGGCTTTCGTGCCCGTTGCGGGAGCCTCCGCCTCCCTTGACCAATCCGTCGGGCAGTCGCATGAAGACAAGCGAGACGGACGGTCGGTCTGTGAGCGTGGCGAAGGGAATCAGGTGCCCGGCAACGCGGATATCCGACCTCGTCCACGAATCCCGCGCACCGGCCATCTGGCTGTAGGCGGCTTGAGCTCCCCGCTCTCGTCCACGCCAGTAGCTGGCGTCACTATTGTCGTCCGCGGCGGTTACGTAAACGGTCCGGACGCACCGTCCGGCAGCGATGTCGTGCTGGAGGTCAGGACTGAGGAAGAGAAGGTCGTCGTCTGGATGAGCGACCACATTCAACGTCGCCCCAGCTGGACAAGGCGCTGTCTCGGCGGCGCCGGCGATACCGGCGAGCGCCAGGACAAGGGTGCCGAGCACACTCAGGGCCGTAATGCCGGCGGCGATACGGTGAGGTCGGGAGGATCTCGGCGGCAACCGCCGCAACGCCGCGGTGAGGCCGGCGACTCTGCCGTTCAGGGCGACGACGTGTGGGACGAACCAGGGCCGAAGCCAGATCCTGCGAGTCGGCTGGGGTGCCACCGAGGCCACCGAGGTCGTCGGCATCATCCAGCGTCACCTAATGTGTCTAACATCAGTTTCGTCCCCACAACCGAATCCCGTGCCGCGGGCCGACAGATTCGCGGGGGCGCTGCGCACGACCGCCGGAAGGCAAGTACCGGTGAGGGGACGTGCATTGGCCTCTACCAGCTGCCGTGGGTCCCGGGCGGTCTCGAACGTGATTGTTCTCGATCCCGCCGCCAGACTGGTCGCGGGTATGTTCCGCGGCGACGACAGCCCCGGCCGTCACTGGCATCTCTCACTCAGAGTGCTGATGAGCATCAGTGCGTCACTTCCGCGGTTTCGGCGTCACTTAGCCGGCCCGCAGGCAAAGGCCCCCTCCGACGACTTAGCGTAACAGAATGTGCGAATCGGCGGGAAGACCATCACTGATTGCAGGTTGTGACAGCACTGCGTAGCCGGATTGGTGGTTGGCCCCGAGCGCACCCGGGTCGCGAGAACCTAACTGTCGGTATGCGTCAAATTCGTAACGTGTGGCAGTGCAGTCACGCAGCCCTAAACCGAAGACGCCACGTTCGCCGCGACAACGGCTGATCGATGATCACGCCCAATGCTGGCGTGCCGGTCTTCCCGACTTCCCAGAGCACGGGGCGCAGCGAGTGCCCTCGTCCGCGCAGGAGATCGATGCGTCGGGACCGCGATGACGACGCCAACGTCGAGCCCCACGACTGTCGACGACGTGACCGGATTACATAACGCCGACGGCCAGTCCGGCGTACGTCAGGAAGCGCGACCCGCCAGCGTCTGCCTCGGAGAAACGGACAGGTCCGTTGGCACCCCTGTGCCGGCGGGTTCGTCCGGCCGTCCGGCGCGGGCCGTTGCTGCGCTGCTTGATTTGGAACACTTGCGGCGGCCCGGCAGGCTGGCTTGTCACCAGCGGGCGGGGTCGACGACCACGTCCGGCGACGGCAGCAGCAACCCCTGCGATCGGAGTTCTCGACGTGAGCCGAGCAACCCTGGCCTGTCGCACGGTGTATGCGCAGGTGGACCGGGCCGCGGCAAAGGGCGCCACCAGTGGTGTCCTCCCGGTTGCTGCCGAGCCGTGCTCCGCCGCGGCAGGCGACTTGCTTGCCGGCTGGTCAACTGTAATGCTGCCGCGACACATGGTGACTCTGTCGCCGCAGATGCTCCAAACCCTCCACCGGAGCCGCCGGCGGACTGGTGTCTCAGTGATTGACTCATGCATGGATCCGGCCGCTCGGCTAGCGTCTGGAATACCCGGTGGGCGCCGGACCGACGCCTCAAGACACAATTGATCCTCCGGCACCGACTCTCCTGCAAGTAAGGATGCCAACAGTGGTCGAGTTCATGGGGACGTCCCGGCTTTGCCGCCCGCTGACGCAGGGGACCCTCGGTCGAAACGCATTTATTCACGTGGGAGAGTGCGATTCGCTTAGGATCTGGTGGCAGAATTCATGAAGGTGGATTCGACCGACCGTTCAGCCTTGTGGTTACCGTTGTTGCGACGATTGACCACGGCCACCGCGACTTGGGCGGTCTGGAAGAACGCGGACTCGGCGCTGGCCGGGCCTGGTGATATCGACGCTGCGGCGGCAATCTCCGAATGGGATGACGTAGAGCAGGAGTTTGTTCGATGGGCGGCGGGCTTAGACCTCGGACTAGTCGTCAGTTGTCGACACATACCAGGGGGACGTAACCTCATCGCCGTTCCGGAGGAGCTCTCCGCCTTTCTTGAACTGAGCATCAAACACGACAAGACCTACCACGGTTCTTCGCTGTTCGTCGTCGAGGACCTCGCACCCCTGGTCGAGATGGATACTCGCGGCTTCAGGCGCGTTCGGGCCGGTGCGGAAGGCGTGTTTAAGCTGGTGCTGAATGGAGCAAAGTGGGGCGGCCGGTGCAATCGCACTGGTCTGGAGCGCAAGGGAGTTGTGGAATGCCTTGCGGTCGATCCCGTTGGCGTCCGTCTCGCCGCCGCTCGCTTTGGGAGCGCCTCGGGAGCCGTAATGGAGCTTGCGGAGAGAGTCATCGACGGCGGCTGGAGCACGCGGGCCATGCTCGAAATCGAGCGTCAGGCACTGCTCCGGGCCATGCTGCATCCCGATGCAACCGCGCGCCGCGCTCGCTTCCGGCTGTTCGGTCGGGCCGGCTGTCCGATCGTCGAGGCGATTCTCACCAACGCGCGGCGGATCCCGGAGGACAGAAATGCGTGGCTCGACCGGGTCGTCCGCACGCATTCCCACGTTTGGCCACCTAGCGACGCAGTATTGAGTGGACGCTTCACCCCACCCTTTCCACGACGAGGACTATCGTGACGGACAACGCAACCAGCGGAGTTAGGGCTGGCGACAACGGCCACTGGGTGCTCGTTACCGAAGGAGGCAGCGGCCAATCTCGGGCGGCTGTCGCCGCGGTTCGAGCTCTGCGACGAGCGGGCTATCGCCCCGCAGTCACCGTTTCTGGCAGTCTGTCCCTCGCAGGTACCTCTCGCTCGTGCCTGCGGCGGGTGCAGGTGCCTCTCGGCGAGAGTGATCCAGAGGGGTACGCCCACGCCGTCCGCGCCGAGCTTGCCCGGCAGGACTACCTGGCCGTTTTTCATTCCAGTGACACGGCGCTCCTCGCCCTCAACGCCCCAGTCCGGCAACTCATTGACAAGGAGTCGTGCGCCAAGCTGGCGGCCTCCGTCGGGATGGCGGTTCCTCCAAGTCAGATCTTTGACACGTCCGAGGAATTGCTCGCCTCCGCATCTCAATTGGACTACCCCATCGTCGTCAAGCCAGTGATCAAGCGCTATCTGGCAGCGCGGGTGGATTCTGCCGGCGAGCTGCCGCCGGTAGCAGCCAGAGGCGGCAGAGTCGTGGTGCAGCCATACCTGCCCAACGGCATGCACGGCATCAGTGGGCTGATGTGGCAAGGCGAGCTGCTGGCGGCCGTGCATCTCCGCTACTGGCGGGTCTGGCCAGCGCCGTGCGGGACCATTGCCTCGGGTGAGACCGTCCCGATCGACGCCGAACTGGAGGAGCACCTCGCTGCCTTACTGCGGGGCTACAACGGCGTGTTCCACGCCGATTTCGCCGGTCCGTACCTGCTTGACTTGAACCCTCGCATTCATGCGTCTCTACCGGTGACCGTAGCGGCGGGCGTTAATCTCGTCGTCCAGTACTGCGACCTCCTCCGCGGGGTGAGGGTGCCCCCTTCGCGGGGGAAGCCAGGTTTCGTCTACCGGTGGGTCGAGGGCGACGTGAGGAGCATTATTTGGAGCCTTCGCCGCGGAAAGCTGGGTCCGTGGGCAGCATTTGACGCGCTGAGACCACGTCGCGGAGTTGTCCACAGTTTCGCGTCTTTCACCGACCCCGCCCCGGCGCGCGCCCGCGTCGTGTATGCCGTCCGTCGGCTCAAAGATCGCCGCAAGCCGCGCCCGGACCTCGATGTGGTGGCGTCGTCGATGTAGGCGACCGGTTCCCTACGCCTCGCCCGGACGGACCCTCTCGGAGATGTTGAGCGCACTGTCGCGTGGATTGTGCTCCTTTCGCCTGTGCACCGGCCCTTCCCGGGTCCCGGTCCACGGCGGAAAGCGGCTATGCCGACCCGGTCCTAAGCCACAGCCGATCGACATCCAGCTCGGTCAGCGACCGCAGGACCATCCGCCCAGGCGCAGCGGCCACCTGTACGACGTCAGGCACCGCCACGCAGCAACAGCCCGCAGCCTCCCCCGCCGCCAGCCCGGTCGGCGAGTCCTCGAACACCACACAACTCGCCGGCTCGATGCCCAGCCGATGGGCCGCGGTCAGGTATGGCTCCGGGTGCGGCTTGCCGTGCTCGACCTCGTCGCCGGCCACTGTGGTGACGAACCAGTGCCCCCCGATCGTCTCCAGCGCCGCGTCCACCAGCACCCGGTACGACGAGGAGACCAGCGCCAGCGGCACCCCGCGCGCCATCAGGGCGTCCAGCAGCTCGCGGGCGCCCGGTTGCCAGGGCAGGTCGGCGCGAAACAGGTCAACCATCCGGGCCAGCAGCCGGCGCTGCACCGCCGCTGGGTCGACGGTGGAGCCGGCGATTCGAACCAGCTCGCGACAGGAGACCTCGATCGGGCGACCCAGGCAGGCGGCTTTGACGCCCGCGTTCCACGGGCCGCCGAGCCAGCTCATAATCTCGGCCTCGGCGACCGACCAGACCGGCTCGGAGTCC
>DASVHT010000434.1:0-7886 GCA_036382455.1 Dermatophilaceae bacterium | reverse complement strand
AGAGCGCCCAGCTCCTGATGGAGAACGAACAGGCTCATACCTCGGACTGGTGCAGGCAGGAAACTCCGAGAGTGGTTCTCCGCTAGTTTGACGGCCTAGAGGAATCCGTCGGGAAGGGATGAACAGCTCATGAGTGGGCTCAAGAAATTTGTGATGCAGGGCAACTTGGTCGAGCTTGCCGTCGCATTCGTGATGGCCGCTGCCTTCGGCCTTGTGGTCAAGGCTTTCGTCGACATGGTCATGTCGCTCGTGGGCAAGATCGGCGGCAAACCCGATTTCAACAGCATCCAGCCCGGTGGCGTGCCGCTCGGCGCGTTCATTACCGCGCTGGTGGCGTTCGTCATCCTGGCCGCCGTCGTCTACTTCTTCGTGGTCAAGCCCTATGAGGCCGCCAAGGGCCGTTTCAGCTCTCCCAAAGAGGAGACCGCGCCCGCGGACGTCGTCCTACTCACCGAGATCCGCGACCTGCTTGCCCGCCGCGGCGACGTGGTCTGATCGCCTCACTCCTCGCTGATCCGTACTCGGCGAGTGCCGTAACCGCCAGCCGGTGCACTAGCCTGCCTACGAGTGATCACCGGCGTCCTGATCGTCGCCGAACCTGGAGTCGGTCTCACACGCGCGCGAGTGTCCCGCCAGTTCGTCTGTTCACCGTCCAAACCCGAGGTGGTCCTGATGTCCTTAGCTCTTCCCGCACCGACTCTGCCGCTGGTGCTCGCCGACGTCTGGTCGCGAACCCGCACCGCCGACGTGGTGACGGTCGTCTCTGCGGCCGCACTGACGACGGCCGCGGCCCAGATCGCGCTACCTGTCCCCGGCTCCCCGGTCCCGGTGACCGGCCAGACCCTGGCCGTGCTGCTCACCGGTGCGGCACTCGGGCCCCTGCGCGGTGCGCTCGGGCAGCTTCTCTACCTGGTGGCGGCCGTCGTCGGGCTGCCGGTCCTGGCCCAGGGCGCCGGCGGCATCCACGCGGTCTTCGGCGCCACGGGTGGCTACCTTCTCGGTTTCGTCGTGGCCGCCGTCCTCGTCGGTCGCCTGGCAAAGGGCGGCTGGAGCCGCACCCCGGTCCGCGTGCTCACCTCGTATGCCGTGGGGTCAGTGGTCATCTACGCGTTCGGCGTGACGGTGCTCGCGTTCGTCTCCGGACAAGGCATGGCCTGGGCGCTCCAGAAGGGCCTCGTACCCTTCCTCCTCGGCGATGTGCTCAAGGCTCTGCTGGCCGCGGGGCTGCTGCCGCTGGCCTGGGCGGCGGTACGCCGCATCAACGGCTCGACGGATGACGCGGCGTCAGACGGCTCCCCAGCACGTCCGTAGTCGTCTGCCGATGCGCGCGGTTCTCTTTGAACGCTTCCGTACCCAGCCAGTGGTGGCGCACGTGCCTGATCCGGCGTGCCCACCGGCTGGTGCGCTCATCGAGGTCCGCTCCACCGGACTGTGCCGCAGCGACTGGCATGGGTGGATGGGTCACGACGACGGCATCGACCTGCCGCATGTGCCAGGTCATGAGCTCGCCGGCGTCATCACCGAGCTCGGGCCGTCCGTCCAGGGCTGGCAGGTGGGCGACCGCGTCACTGTGCCCTTCGTCTGCGCCTGCGGCCAGTGCGCGACATGTCTGCGCGGCGACGGTCAGGTGTGCGAGCGGCAGTCCCAGCCAGGCTTCACCCAGTGGGGGTCGTTCGCCGAGCTGGTGGCCATCGACCGTGCCGACATCAACCTGATCCGGCTGCCGGACCACATGTCCTTCGATGTCGCGGCCAGTCTCGGGTGCCGGTTCGCCACCTCCTACCGGGCCGTTCGCCATCTGGGGCGCCCCGAGCCGTCCGAATGGGTGGCCGTGCACGGTTGCGGTGGCGTCGGCTTGTCTGCGGTGATGATCGCCGCCGCGCACGGCAGCCGCGTGGTGGCGGTCGACATCTCCCCCGAGGCGCTTGACCTGGCGCGCGAGGCAGGTGCGGCCGAAACGGTGCTGGCCACGGAAGACACCAACGTGCCGGCCGAGATTGTGGAGATCACCGGCGGCGGCGCTCGGGTCTCGATCGACGCGCTCGGAAGCCTGCAGACCTGCACGAACTCGATCCTCTCGCTCGGCAGGAGGGGCCGGCATGTGCAGGTCGGCCTGATGCTGGGTGGCGATCAGGACCCACCGATACCGATGTCGCGGGTGATCTCCTACGAGCTGCAGCTGTTCGGCGCGCACGGCCTCGCGGCGCACTCATACCCAGCGTTGCTGGCTGAGATCGAGGCCGGGCTACTCGCGCCACAAGAGCTCATAACCCGCACGATTGATCTGCCAGGCGCCTGCGAGGCGTTGACCAGGATGGCCGAACATCCAGGCGTCGGAATCACCATGATCCATCCTTGAGGGCCGCCAGAGTCCGCACCAACAACACGTCGCTCGTTGACCTCAGGGATTCAGCATCAAGGACCGCTGCCCCGGGCTGAGGACGGAATCCGTCGACCTGCCAACCTGACGGTTGTGCCGGTGCCATGCTGGGGGGCATGACGAAGAAGCTCCTGACCGACCTCGAGATCGGCCGTGCTGCCGAGCTGCTGCCCATCGAGGAGGTCGCGGCCTCGGCTGGCATCGCCGAGGAGCACCTGGAGCCCTATGGCAGGTACATCGCCAAGGTCGCTCCCACAGCACTGGCGGCCATGTCGGACAAGGAGCCTGCCAAGTACGTCGTCATCACGGCGGTAACACCCACCCCCCTCGGTGAGGGAAAGACCACCACGGCGATCGGGCTCGCCCAGGGGCTGTCGCTGCTGGGACACCGGTCGATGCTCTCTCTGAGGCAGCCCTCGCTCGGACCGACGTTCGGCATCAAGGGCGGCGCGGCGGGAGCCGGCTACAGCCAGGTCGTACCCATGGAGGCCGTGAACCTGCACCTGACCGGCGACTTCCACGCGGTCACCTCGGCGCACAACCTGCTCACAGCCATGGTCGACAACCACCTGCACCACGGCAACGACCTCGGCATCGACTCGAGGACGATCGCCTGGCGGCGAGTGCTGGACGTCAACGACCGGGCCCTGCGCAACGTGGTCGTGGGCCTCGGCGAGCGGATGGACGGCGTACCTCGCCAGTCGGGCTTCGACATCACCGCCGCGAGTGAGGTGATGGTGATCCTCTCGCTGTCGACCTCACTACGGAACCTGCGGGAACGTCTGGGCCGCATCGTCGTCGGTTTCACGTATGCCGGTGCGGCGGTCACCGCGGAGGACCTCAAGGCGGCCGGTGCCATGGCGGTCATGCTTCGGGACGCGATCAAGCCCAACCTGCTGCAGACGCTGGAGAACACGCCGGCCCTGATCCATGCCGGACCCTTCGGCAACATCGCCACCGGCAACTCCTCTGTCGTTGCCGACCTGCTCGGCATCCGCACAGCCGACTACCTCCTCACCGAGGCCGGCTTCGGTGCCGATATGGGCGCTGAGCGCTTCTTCGACGTGAAGTGCCGTGCGTCGGGGCTGCAGCCGAACGCCGCCGTGCTTGTCGTCACCGTGCGCGCCCTGAAGACGCACTCCGGTCGCTACCAGGTGGTGGCCGGCCGCCCGCTCCCCCCGGAGATGCTCGAGGAGAACCCCGAGGATGTCCGACTGGGTGGCGCGAATCTGCAACGCCACATCGAGATCGTGCGTCGCTTCGGGGTCTCACCAGTGGTGGCCATCAACGCGTTTCCCTCCGACCATGAGTCGGAGCACCAGGTGATCAGGGAGATCGCGGCTGCAGCCGCGGCGCGGGTGGCCGTGACCCGGCACGTCGCCGAAGGCGGCAAGGGTGCTCTGGAGCTGGCGGCCCTGGTCGTCGAGGCAGCGGAGGAGCCGACGACGTTCAGCTACCTCTACGATCTCGATGCGCCGCTCGTCGACAAGATCGAGAAGGTGGCCAGGGAGATCTACGGCGCTGATGGCATCGACCTTGCGCCGTCGGTGGCCAAGCAGCTGAAACGGTTCGAGGTGCTGGGCTATGGCGCCTTCCCTGTCGTCATCGCCAAGACACACCTGTCAATCTCGTCGGACCCGACCCTGCTGGGCGCCCCGACCGGCTGGCGCATGCCCGTGCGTGAGGTCCGGGCCGCCGTCGGCGCCGGCTACGTCTACGCCATCTGCGGGGAGATGCGGACCATGCCCGGCCTGCCGAAGCATCCGGCCGCCGAGCGGATCGACATCGACGAGGACGGCAACGTCGTCGGCCTGTCCTGAGTCGCCGTCAGCGACACCAGTATCGACGATCTCAGGCCCAGTGCGGAGGACGCTGCTCCCGCAGCCACTCGTCGTGTGAGTCCTCGCGAGGCGACTCGCCCCAGCCCGCGTCGGTGTCATCGCGGGTCTGTTCGGGTTTGGACCCCGACCCTGTCGTCGTGGCTTGCTCCTTCGAGTCCGCGGCCTTCCGCCCCGGCTCTTTCTGGTCTGGCTCGCTCTGGTCCGGCTCCCTGCGGGCGTCAGACACCCTCGCCTGGTCGCCCAGGGGACGCGCCTCTGAGGCCGCCCGCACCGCTGCGTTGACCCTGGCGACGTCGCGCGCAGGGTCACGGAACAGGTCGGTGCTCCAGACCCGCACGTGCTCCCATCCGAGGCGGCGCAGCTGCTCGACCCGCAACCGGTCCCGATCGCGAGTGCTGGACATAGCGGCATACCGCGGGCCGTCGGTCTCGACCGCAACAAGGACCCGGCCGCGTCGGTGCGGGTCCTCGACGGCGAGGTCCAGGCGTTGGGCCGAGGTGCCGTAGCCGGCGTGTACTACCAGACCTTCGGAACGAAGCCGGGAAGCCAGCTCGGCAACCAGCGGATCCACCGAGGCTTCGTGACGCGCCGCGTCCTCGGGCCCTGACTGGGAGCCGCCGTCCGCAGCGTAGGAGAGGAAGTCTCGCAGCATGAGGGCGCCACGAGCCTTGAGCCGCGTCGGGTCGAGGTCCGCAGCGGTGAACGAGGAGACGACGGTCATCCTGCGGCGAGCGCGGGTGATCGCCACGTTGAGGCGACGCTCGCCACCCTCGAGGTTGAGCGGCCCGAAGCGGTGGAGCACCCGGCCGTGGGGGGTCTTTCCGTAGCCGATCGAGAGGATGATCGCGTCGCGCTCGTCGCCCTGGACCCGCTCGAGGTTCTTGACGAAGAATCGTTCGACCGCGTCTTCGTCGAAGAAGTCGCCAAGACCCTCGGAGCCGATCAGGGCCGAGCGCAGCGCCTCGTTGATCCGGTTGGCATGCTTGATGCCCAGGGCAATGACCCCCAGCGACTCGCCCGGGCGGGTGCGCGCATGCGACAGAACCAGCCGGACGACGCGGTCCACCTCGGCTTCGGTGGACTCGATCGCCTCGAGGCCCGGCTGAACCGGCGCTGAGCCGTCGACGACCTCGAGGCGGACCACGGCCTCATCGCTGGTGCCGGGAAAGGTGACGAGAGCCCCGTCATACATCTGGGCGTTGGCAAAGGACACCAGGCGCTCGTCCAGCGAGCGGTAGTGCCACGTCAGCCGACGCACCGGCAACGCCGCGGCGAGGACGTCGAGAATCGACTCGAACCCTTCAGTGAGGGAGTCGTCGGTCGGGTCAACAGGGGCATCCTCGTCGATCGCCGCGGTGAAGAAGCTGGTGGGGGGCAGCTGGCGCTCGTCACCTGCGACGACCACCTGGGTTGCTCGTGAGATGGCCGAGACCGCCTGCGCGGGCGGGATCTGCGACGCCTCGTCGAAGATCACCACGTCGAACCATCGCCCGGCAGGCAGGATCGAGGCAACGACCAATGGGCTCATCGCCCAACAGGGCTTGATCGCGGTCAGTGTCTCGGAGGCAAGTGGCAGCAGGTCGCGCAGGGGCCGGTGCCGCCGCGACTTACCCGCTTCCGCACGCACCAACGCCTCCTGCTCGGGGTGGTCAGCGAGAACCTCGCGCAGGCGACGCCCGACCGCTGCGCGCACCCGCTCGACGGTTCCGGCAAGGTGCGCGTGGTCGGCCTCGACGTACTCCGCCCCGATCCGCCGCAGGAAGTCGCCGTCGTGCGCGCCATAGGAGCTGTCGCGGACACTGACGTCGTCGAGCACCGACGTCCACCAGACGAAGTCCATCTCGGGGGCCACGTCGGCTACTGCGACCCCCCGACCGGCGAGATCGTCGACCAGCGGCCCCATTCCGGACTCGCGCAGGTCATCGATGACCGAGCCGACGCGGGGAAGAACGGCGAGGCGATCGCTACGTTTGGCGAGCGCCTCAAGGCGAACCTGCAGATCGGACAAGGGCGTTCCCAGCAGGTCGCCACCGGCTGCGGTCGTTGCGAGCCGGGCACCGAGCCAGCCCAGGTCGAGGTCGAGGGTGTCGTAGATGTGCTCAGCATCGTCGATCCCCCCAGGCACCTCCGGGCGTCCTCCGACTCCCGCCAGGTGGCCCCAGGTGACGCGTTGCTCCTGTGCAACCTTGAGTGCTGAGTGGAGATCGGCCGGCGGCGAGCCGGGGCGTAGCAGACTGCGCGCCTGACGCCGCAACCGGAACCGTGACCAAAGTCCGAGCCGAAGCCCATGGATGTGGCGGTAGTCCTTGCCGGCTGTGGCTCCCACCATGGCGGTCAGCGGCACGTCGAACACCTCGGGGCGGAAGATCTCCAGCGTCTGGCGCACCTGCTCCACAACGCCCAGTGCTCGGCCCCAGTCCGCTGGGGTCTTGGCCTCAGGCAGTCCGGCTTCGACCATCGCAGCCGCGAGTCGCTGTTTTGCGCCATCCAGTCCACCGCCCGCCAGGCGGCTGGTGATCTCGAGCGCCTGCGCCGCATCCTCGGGGGAGTTGACGCGCGCGCCAAACCAGGGGTCGTCGTCCTCCCCCGCCGTCCAGGCTCCCAGCGAGGCAGCCTCGGTCAGCGACTGGCTCAGCTCCGCGACCCGATCTCGGCTGATGCCCATGAGGGCATCACCATGCAGGCGGACGCGCGAGGTCGGCGGCCTGGGGCGCGCCCACAGCTGGGCGAGTGCGACCTGTGCGTCGAAAGCGCTGACGCCCCAAGGGTTTCGCTTGTCGTGTAGCGCCGCGCGATGCTCCACCAGTCGGGTACGCCGCTCGGCCAAGGTGTGCTCGATGGCCGCAGTGTCAGGATCCTCGACCTCACTGGCCCGCTCCAGGGCTGCTCCGAGCTCCTGCGCCAGCCGTCTCTTGTTGGACGCCCCGTCGTAGACATCCAGGACAAGGTCGCCCAGGCCCAGACGCTCCAGCCGCCCGACCACTGCGTCGATGGCCGCACGCTTCTCGGCCACGAACAAGGTCCGTCTTCCCTCACTGGCGAGGGACGCGATCATGTTGGCGATGGTCTGGCTCTTGCCGGTGCCGGGCGGGCCCTTGATGACGAGGTTGGCCCCGCTGCGCACGGCGTCGATGACGGCTTGCTGGGACGAGTCGGCGTCCAGCACGAGATGCTCACGAGCCGGGTCGGTGTCCGCCGGGGAGTCGGGGACAGTGGTGCGGACTGCCTTGAGCGCTGCCGGGTCGCCGGCCAACGCGGCTACGACGTCATGGTTGGCCAAGGTCTCGGCCTGGGCCGAGAGGTCGGCGACCATCGGCAGCTTGGCGTAGGAGAACGTGCCCAGCACCAGCCGCGGCGCGATCTGGAACTCGGGGATGCGCTCACACATCCGGCCGAGCGCGGCAAAGACCGGGAGCGGGTCGAAGCCCCGGGTAACGGTGGCCATCTCCTCGAGCGCCTCGCTGTCGAGCTCGATGCCCTGTTCGGAGCGGAGATAGTGCTCGAGGACCGGGTTGAGCTCCACGTCGTCGCCGAGGTCGATGTCGAAGTCCTGCTGGGCGGCGCCGGTGGGCTTGAGCACGCACGAGCGCAGCAGCACAGGGGCGCACGGCGGGCGAGGCGCTCCCGCGACCTGCCAGCTCGCCATACCAACGGCAAGGAATCCG